>NZ_LUFI01000015.1:0-732 GCF_005281675.1 Sphingobium sp. MP9-4
GATCGCGTTGACGTTGACGCCCCTGGCCGCCCATTCGTTCGCCAGCAGCTTGGTGAGGCCGGCGACGCCGCTCTTGGACGCAGTATAGCTCGGCACCCGGATGCCGCCCTGGAACGACAGCAGCGAGGCGATATTGACGATCTTGCCCGAGCCCTGGGCCAGCATGTGCCGCCCGGCCGCCTGCGCCAGGAAGAAGGTGGACTTCAAATTGGTGTCGATCACCGCGTCCCAGTCTTCCTCGGTGAAGTCGACGCTGTCGGCGCGGCGGATGATGCCGGCATTGTTGATCAATATGTCGAGCCCGCCCAGCTTGGCGATCGTCTCGTCGACGACGCGCTGCACCGGTTCGATGCTGGAAAGATCGGCCGAGACGATCTCCGCCTTGCGGCCGAGCGCCCGGACCTTCTCGACGGTCTCTTCCGCCGGGGTGCGACCGACCGCCGCAATGTCGGCGCCGGCCGCCGCGAGCGACAGCGCGATCGCCTGGCCGATGCCGGTATTGGCGCCGGTGACGATGGCGACCTTGCCACCAAGATCGAAGATATTGCTCATGTCAGGACTCCCTGGCCCCTCCCGCTCGCGCGGAAGGGGCGAAAAACCTTCAGGCCAGCTGGCAGATGTCCAGCACGTTCATGTCGGTATAGTCCTGGTTCTCGCCGGCCATCGCCCAGATGAAGGCATAGGCCTTGGTGCCCGATCCCATATGGATCGACCAGGGCGGCGAGATCACGG
>NZ_LUFI01000016.1:0-677 GCF_005281675.1 Sphingobium sp. MP9-4
GCGGTCGAGGTGCGGCCGGCCGGGTTCGGCAAGGGCGGCGAGGCGTTCGAGCGGGCGTCCCCCTTCGGCAAGATTCCGGCACTGGTCGATGGCGATTTCGCGATCAGCGATTCGACCGCGATCATAACCTATATGGATGCGCTGCATCCCGAGCCGAACCTGATCCCGACCGAACCCAAGGCGCGGGCGCGGACGATATGGTATGAGGAATTTGCCGACACCATCGCCCAGCCGGTGGGTGTCGACATCTTCTTCAACCGGGTGGTCGGCAAGCTGCTCGACATGCCGCATGATCCGGCCCGCGCCGACTGGGCTGAGGCAGAGAAGATGCCGGGCATCTATGATTATCTGGAGGCGGTTCTGCCAGACAGCGGCTGGCTGGTGGAGGATCGCTTCACTTTGGCCGACATTGCCGTCGCCTGTCCGCTGATCAATGTCTGCTATTGCAGCAGCGGGTTGAAGGATGGCCGATGGCCCAGGGTGAAGGCCTGGCTCGACGGGCTGCAGGCGCGGCCGAGCTTTGCCGGGGCGATGGCGCTGGAGGCGCGGATGCTGGGCAAGGCTGCGGTTCGCGGGGGTATGACGCGGGCAAGAAGACCAAGGGGCGCAAGCGCCATATCTTGACGGATACCGACGGCAATCTCGTCCATGCCGTATTCCACGCCGCCGACATCCAA
>NZ_LUFI01000017.1:0-574 GCF_005281675.1 Sphingobium sp. MP9-4
GCGGGGCGGGTGCGGGAGACGACCATGCGCAGTTTCTCGGGCGCCGGCGGGATTGCGCGCGGCTGGTCGGTGCGCAGGACGATGCCCTGCTCATGGCCCGGCAGCGCGACCGCACCGATGGTCGGCACGCCGTCGATAGCAAGGCCGACATGGACAGCCCAGTCGGCACGCGCCTCGCCATATTCGCGGGTGCCGTCGACCGGATCGACGATCCACACGCGGCTGCGGGTAAGCCGAGCGCCGTCGCAGGCCATCTCCTCGGAGAGCAACCCATCCTCGGCCCGCTGTTCCCGCAGCGCATGGACGAGGAACTGGTTGGCGGTCTGGTCGCCGGCCTTGCCGAGCGCCTTGGCGCTGAACAGGCCCGAGGCGCGGACCTCCAGCAACAGGCGGCCGGCGGTGTCGGCGAGATGGGCGGCGAGGTCCGCGTCTGTCATGCTGCCCTCTCTCATTTGAGCGGCATGATCTTGCGGATGATATGCTCGGCGGCCTCTTCCGGCGTCATCTCGACGGTGTTGACCCGTATCTCGGGGCTGGTGGGCGCCTCATAGGGACTGTCGATGCCGGTGAAGTT
>NZ_LUFI01000018.1:0-552 GCF_005281675.1 Sphingobium sp. MP9-4
CAAAAGGCAGGCATGGTTCGGTGTCACCGCGTAATCGACGCCACTTCGGTTTACGGCGCGCTTGATCCAGAACGCGACAGGAATTCCATGAACTATAGCGGAACGCGCATTGCGCGGTCGTCGCCCCCTGCCTCCAATGACGCCTGGAATGGCAGAGGCGCATCCCCAGAAAGGAAAGGAGTACAGGAAAACGGGGCAGGATCGGACAAAAGCCTCCCGATAATTACGGTCGATATTGCCGATATTCCGGGCGGTGGCCAGCTTCACCTCCTCCAGTGTGGGACAGAGTTCTCGATCCAGTTTGGCGATGATGAGTTGATGGGCAGTCGAGATCATGAATCCGAGAAGGCTCTCGCAAGGCTGACCCAAGAGCGTCTTGTTCAGCGCGATGGCAATATTTTGATTGGCGGCCTCGGCATGGGCTTCACCCTTGGGGCTGCGCTCGACGCCTGGTCACAAAGCGCGACCATCACGGTTGCCGAGCTCGTGCCCAAAATCATAAGCTGGGCTAACGGACCTCTGATGCACTTGTTCGGTACCAATCTGACAGAT
>NZ_LUFI01000019.1:0-131791 GCF_005281675.1 Sphingobium sp. MP9-4
GATCGGTCGGCGAAACGGTGAACGATATTCCTGTGCGCATGCGCCAGACTCGCATGCGAACGCAACAAAGGGAATCCCGAACCGGACTCTTATGTCAGGCGGAAACCACTAGGAACAAGCGATTGCACAAGGACGGCAGCCGCAGTTACGAACAAGTTAATCTGAAGTTCTTTCATTCCCTCTCCCCTCGCCGCATTTTCTTATTCTAAGAATTACTTCTGTTGAGATAGATACTCCTGCAGAAAGTCGAGACGATCATTGCCCCAGAATATTTGATCGTCGACAAACATTAACGGCGCGCCGAAGACTCCCCGCTGATAGGCTAGGCTGCGAGCCTTGCGATATTCATTCTGGCCAAGTGAAGAGTCCACGAAGGCTGTCAACGCCTCTGGATCGAGTCCAGCTTCTGTTGCACAGGCGCGCAGTTCTTCGCGGTCGCTTGGGTCGATTCCCTGCCCCCAGATCAGATTGTAAGCGGCAGCGACGTATGCTTCCGCTTTGCCCTGCTCGCGCGCGTAGAGCGTGGCGCAGTTCCAGTCCTTGCAGGCAAAGCTGGCCGGAAAACGCAAGGGAGCGTCATATTTGTGGGCCCACCGGTTGAGGTCCGCCATCATCACCTTGATTTTCGGAACCACCTCGCGATTGGACGGGCCGTAGTTCCCCGCCGCAATCTTCGCCTCGGGGATATCGATCGGCCAATATTGGAGTTCGCAACCGGCCTTGCGGGCTATTTCCGGGAGCTTCAGCTGCGCGAGGTAACTGAAGGGACTGATGAAGTCGAAATAGAAGTCGATCTTGCGGCTCATCGTGCGGTCCCGAAGCCGACGAGCTTCTCGTAACTGTCCCAGAAGCCGACAATGGCGCCTTCGGTGACAAGGTGGTCGGCATCCTCGGCGCGGCCACCGCCCATCGCGATGAACGAGGTGGCCTGCTGTTCGCCGACAATGGCGTTCTGGACGATTTCCACCGCTTCGCCGTCTTCCATCGAGATCAGGCCGGCCGGACCGATCAGGTTGGTCTGCTTGCGCCGGATTGCCTGCATTTCTGCATCGTCGTCGGCGTAACCGAAGTGGGTCCAGACCAGCTCGAACGCTTCCTGTCCCTTTGGCACGATTTGCCGCACGGCGAGCGTGTTCTGAATCTGCTGGAGGACCAGGTTCGGGAAAACCGCGAGGATAACCAGGGTAATGCCGTCATCGAATTCCTGGCGGCCCTTGAGCAGCGACATGTCCTGAAGCTTGAACTCGGTATCGAAAGTCCTGGAATCGCCATAGGCCTGTTTGTCGGCGGCATCGTCGTTGCTGGCGGCGATGGAATAAAGGAGCGAATGCCGCTTCTCGCTGTCCATCAGTGACTTGCCGGTCTGGGTCGATCGGTAGAGCCCGAACGTATTGTGGAACAGGTGCAGAAGGCTGGCGTGATAGGGATCGCGGGTATTCTCGGCATAGAGCTTCCAGTTGCCGTGAACATATTGCCGCTGATCGCCCAGAACCTTGATCGGCTTGTGCATGATCCGTTTGATATGCTCGACAACCAGCGGGCCGAGGAAATCGTTCAGTGGCACCACGCTTTGAGAAAAGCTGGCGAAGACAAGCCCGCCGACGATCCCGACGCGCAACTGCTTGAGGCCATGCTGTTTCATGTCGAAATCGCCGGGCATTCCGCCCTGGCCCTTGAGACCGCGGCGGAACGGCACCCCGATCAGATTGCCGGCGAGGTCATAGGCCCATTGGTGGTAAACACATTCGAGATTGGGGCGATTGCCGCGCAGTTCGCGGCATACCAGTGCCCCGCGATGAGCGCAGCGATTGACCACGACATGAACGGCGCCATCAGCGGCCCTGGTGACGATGACCGGGGTTTCTCCGATGAAGGTTGATTTGAAATCGCCAGCCTCGGGCACTTCTGCCTCGAGCGCGACGAAGGACCAGGCCTCGCCCTGGAAGATCTTTTCCTGCTCGCGCGCGTGATACTCCGGATCGGTGAAAACCCGGTAGGGAACCCGGCGACCAGTTCCGTTTGCGGTTCTCGAGGTATTTTCGTCTGGCAGAGCTGTGTCGGTCATGATCAAAATCCTGGTCGCGAACTAAATCGGGCGAACCATCATCGTGTCGATGAGGTTGGTATCGAAAACGGCGATCTTCGAACGAAACAAGGGGCGCTCGCCCGACAAGTCGATCTCGTCTATATACTTGCCCGAATTGTAGATTGTTGTGTGTCCGTCAGTACGGGTCATAAGGACCGCATAATTGGTTTGCGTCTTTGCAAGTGCTCCCGTTGTGGAAACCATCCGGGTCGGACCGAGAATATGACGGTAGGCATGCACCGGGAAGATATTGGCTTTGCGCAGTGAAACAATGCGATCCACAAGCATTCCGCGGCTGTCGCAATAGATCGCCGCTGAATCCATGTTTCGCTCGAAGTTCTCGCGCGAGATCACGGTATAAACGCAGTCCGAAACAAAGAGTTCGGGCCACTCTTCCAAGCGATCATCGTCAATGAGTTCGGCGTAGAGCGCGTTGAGCTCGGAAGTGAGCTGCTGCAGCTCATAGCGGGAAGGGGTGTCGAGGAGCATTCAGGCGCTCTCTTTCGGTTGATCGATGCACACCCAGCCGTCTTCGATCGTGACGGGGTATGTCTTGATGGGGATCTGGCAGGGAAAGGCCTTGGCAGCTCCGGTGGCGATGTCGAACGAACCACCGTGAAACGGGCACTCGATAATTGTGCCGTCCTGGTAGCCATCGGTCAGCATGGCATTGCCATGGGTGCAAAGATTGTCGGTGACGAACACTTCGCCATCGACGTTGTAGACTGCAAGCGCAGGCATTTTTTCCTGGTAGACCGCGACCGGTTCACCGTCCTTGACGGAGGCTACTTGGCAAAGGCGCAATTTGTTCGACATGGCGTCTGGCAATTCCAATCTAGGTTATGGACCGGCGATCAAATGGATGATCAGCCGAGGGGAATATCCATTCCGTAGCCCGCGGCTTCGTTGCCGTGACCGAATATATCGCGGGTGTAGTATTCCTGCTGGCTTGGGGCCTTGCGGGCACCCCAGCCGAACTCCCACAGCCAGCCCGACGGGTTGGCGCAGTAGAAGGTCAGCGCCTGGTCGTTTGCATGCTTGCCGAGCTGGAGCGCGACGTCGATCTTGCGCGCCCGCACAATGTCGTGCGCGAGGCCGAGATCGTCGAGGTCGGTATATTCGAACATCAGGTGGTTGATGCGCTTTTCCATCGGGCCAAGCCCGAAAGCGACCGAATGCTGCCGCTCGTTGCAGTGCATGAAGTACGGCTGCGCCACCATCCCGTTGGGCAGCTGCAGGTGATACTCGACCGACCCGCGCAGCCCCAGCAGTCCGTAGAACGCCGCCGCCGCGGGAACATCGTCCTGACGCAGGATGCAATGCCCGATTCCTTCCGATCCGGTCACGAACTTTCCGTACATGGGGCGCCCAGGATGGAAAGGCTTGTGGGTGTCGACTTGCGGCCCGTAAAAAATTTCGGTGGGGTTCCCACCCGGATCAGCCAGCTTGGCAAGACCGAGCACGCGCCGCTCCCGAGCTTCGGCCTCGCTTGCCACCGTCAAGGAGATTCCGGCGGCGGTCAGCTTTGCCACCATGGCGTCGAATTCCACCGGATCGGCAACGCGCCAGCCCAGATAGGCAAGATCGTCGGAGTCGGAGGCATGCAACACGATGCGATGATGCCACTGGTCCATGCGCAGGTAGA
Source organism: Sphingobium sp. MP9-4 (assembly GCF_005281675.1). Classification (NCBI taxonomy): domain Bacteria; kingdom Pseudomonadati; phylum Pseudomonadota; class Alphaproteobacteria; order Sphingomonadales; family Sphingobiaceae; genus Sphingobium; species Sphingobium sp. MP9-4. Next base: position 3,732 of record NZ_LUFI01000019.1, read on the forward strand.
GGCGGTCGCCTTCGCCCTCGTCGACAATCTCCATGCCGGCCACTTCGGCAGCATAACTGCGCCATGCATCGAGATTTGTTACGGTCAACCCGAGGTAACCGAGTTCCGTGACTGCTACCATTTGCCTTCTCTCCCAAGACGCGGCCCGCGTCGCGCGGGACCGTCATCACCGAATTGTGTTGTAGTCGGGCTTACCCGACCGACTCGACCTATTTAGTCGATAATTCTCCATGGTGCAATACGTTGCACCGGGAAATTTGTTGGTGTAGGAATGCGCAGCAGAACGTCAAACCAGCGATTCGCCCGTGATGGGCGGCGGCGCGGGGCAGCGTTTGGGAGCACCGCCAAGGTGCCCGGTCATCCAGCGACAGCCGACCGATCCGGCTTTCGCATCTTGGGAGTGGAGCGTTATGGAAGCCGCAGAAAAGCGCGTCGGTCGGATTGCCGATTTGCAAGCGATCAAACGGCGACTGAAGTCGTGGCTCGTGAAAGACCAGGCTAGGGGAATCTTCCAGATCGACCGCGCCGCCTTCACCGATGCCGAGCTGTTCGATATCGAGATGAAGTATATTTTCGAGCGCAACTGGATTTTTCTCGCGCATGAAAGTCAGGTCGCCAAGCCTCACGATTTCCTGACGACCAAGATCGGACGGACGCCCGTCATCATCACTCGGGACAGGACGGGCACTGTCTGCGGATTGGTCAACGCCTGCGCCCACCGCGGCGCCAAGGTCTGCCGCGAAAAGGCCGGCAACAAGAAGAATTTCATGTGCCCCTTCCACGGCTGGACCTACTCGTCTGCAGGGGACCTTCTCGACGTCACCGAAGAAGGGGCGGGGGGTTATGCGCCTGGCTTCGACCGCGCCGATTTCGGACTTCCCAGGATCGCCCGTCTGGAAATTTACCGCGGCTTCATCTTCGGCAGCCTGTCTCCCGATGTCTTGCCACTCGAGGAATATCTGGCCGGCTCGAAGGCGTTCATCGATCTGTTGGTCGACCAGTCTCAGCAAGGCGAAATGGAGGTGCTGCCGGGCGCTACGCGGTACCGCTATCGCGGCAACTGGAAGATGCAGGTGGAAAACGGTCTGGACGGGTATCACGTCGGAACGGTCCACGCCAATTACTTCATGACGGTGATGCGTCGGGTCGAGGGGGCCTCCAAGAACGACACCAAGGCGATCGACTTTTCAAATTTCAACCGGCAGGACGGCGGATCTTTTTCCTTCCATAACGGGCATTCAGTGCTCTGGGCCGACTACGCCAATTTCCGGGATCGGCCGAATTTCGAGGCCCTCGACTGGATCGAGGAAACCCATGGCGAGGAGAAGGCGCTGTGGATGAACAAACGCATCCGGAATCTTCAGCTGTTCCCCAACGTCTTCCTGATGGATCAGACCAGCACCCAGATCAGGATCATCCAGCCGATCTCCGTCGACGAGACCGAAGTCACGACCTATTGCATCGCTCCGGTGGGTGAAGGCGCCTCGGCACGGGCCCTGAGGATCCGGCAATACGAGGACTTCTTCAATGCCAGCGGCATGGCGACGCCGGACGATCTGACCGAATTCAACAACTGTCAGGCCGGGTTTGGTGCCGGCGAAGGCCGGATGAACGACATGTCGCGCGGTGCGACCCGGTGGGAGAAAGACGCCGGTCAATTCGGCGCGGGTCTCGCCGTGGATGCGGTGATGAGCAGCCCGGCGGTGGCCGACGAGGGACTTTATGTCGCAATCCACGACGAATGGATCAGCCGGATGAACACCGCAATCGACCAGGAGACTGCAGAACTTATTGCCAAGGGCGACCTGGAGTTGGCGCGATGACGGCTGCCGATACGCAATGGCTTGCCGTTCACCGTTTTCTTGGCCGCGAGGCAGTAGCGCTCGACGACAAGGACTGGGACACATGGCTGTCGCTCTATGCCGAAGACGCGGAATACTGGGCGCCGGCGTGGGATGACCGCGAGCGCCTGACCGCCGATCCGCAGCGCGAAATCTCGCTGATCTATTATCACAATCGCGGCGGCCTGGAGGATCGGGTTTTCCGCATTCGCACCGGGCGGTCCTCGGCAAGCACGCCCGGGCCGCGCACTTCGCACGTGTTCACGCTGCTATCGACGGAAGAAGGCGATGGCCTGGTGCGGGCGCGCACATCGTGGACGGTGACATCCGTGCTCGATGGGGCGGTAACCGTCTACAGCGGATCGGCCTTCTATGATCTCGAGCCTGCCGGCAGGAGTTATGTGATCAAGCGCAAGAAGACCGTGATCATCAACGACCTCGCGCAGACCATGCTCGATGTCTACAGCATCTGACCCACCCATGGCAGCAACAGCAGGGCGTCCCGTTGTCGGGACCATGATCGGCGATCCTGCGGGAATCGGACCCGAAGTGACGGTCAAGGCCCTCGCGGACGGTTCGGTACACGAGGTGTCGATTCCGGTGCTGCTTGGCTCGGCAGCGGCGGTGGAGCGTGCGCTCGACATGACCGGGGTCAAGGCCCGGGTGCGCCGGATGCGTTCGTTCGAACGGCCGAGCGACGATGTCCGGGTGATCGACGTGATCGACACCGGCGCCTTGCCGGACGGCGTTTTGCCGCTGGGCGAGGATACCGAAGTGGCCGGTCATGCCTCGGCGCAATGGCTGGACGAACTCGATGCGCTGGCCCGGGACGGGTCCTTTGCCGCGACGATCATGGGACCGATCAGCACCGGTTCGCTCAAGATGGCCGGAAAACTTGACAAGGTCATCAGTCCGACCCCTGGCGAAAGCTATCTGGTTTTGCTGACCGGACCCTTGCGGGTCGCGCATCTCACCGATCACATGTCGCTGCGCCAGGTGATCGACGTGATAACCGCCGATCTCGTGGCCAAGGCGATCGGGCAGGTCAACGATGCCATGCGGTCGTGGGGTATCGCCCGTCCGCGGATCGCCGTGGCGGGGCTCAACCCGCACGCCACGGGCGACGAAGACCGGCTTGCGATTGCTCCCGGGGTCGAGCGGGCGCGGGCAGCGGGCATTGCCGTGGAAGGCCCGATTGCGCCCGATTCGGTGTTCCGGCAGTGCATCGAGGGGCGTTACGACATGGTCCTCGCGATGTTCCACGATCAGGGGCACATTGCGGTCAAGACCTGGGGCTTTTCGGGCAACTGTGTGATCATGATGGGGCCGCCCTATCTGCACATGTCGGTTGCGCACGGCACCGCCTATGACATCGTCGGCACCGGACAGGCGGACGCGGCGATGATGCTCAGCGCGATGCGCACCTGCGGCCAGCTTGCATCGGGCCAGGGTTTTTCGGGAGACGCACAATGAATGCCATGGCACCAGTGGGGGCGCCCTCGCTCCCAACGGCGGTGGACTACAAGGTTTACCACGATACGCAGATTTTCGCCTCCGAGCAGCGCAGTGTCTTCAAGGGTCGCACCTGGTGCTACCTTGGGCTTGAGGCCGAGATTCCCAACGCCGGAGATTTTCGCGCGACCCATGTCGGTGAAACGCCGGTGGTGCTCGTGCGCGGGCAGGAAGGCAAGATCCATGCCTGGGTCAACCGGTGCGCGCACAAGGGCGCAACGGTGTGTCGCTCGCTGCGCGGCAACCAGGCCGACGGCGCGTTTGTCTGCGTCTACCATCAATGGGCCTACGATTCGGAAGGCACACTGGTTGGCGTGCCGTTCCGGCGCGGCCTCAAGGGAGTAGGGGGGTACGACAAGGATTTCGATCCAGCCAATCACTCGCTCGAAAAGCTCCGGGTGGAGAGTTACAAAGGCATGGTGTTCGGCACCTTTTCAGCCGAGATCGAGCCGCTTGAAGATTTTCTCGGCCCGGTGATGCGCAAGTACATCGACCGCGTTTTTCACCGCCCGATCAGGGTGCTCGGTTATTCCCGGCAATATATGGCGGGCAACTGGAAGCTCTACTCCGAAAACAGCCGTGACAGCTACCACGGCGCCTTGCTCCACCTGTTCTATCCGACCTTCGGCATTTACCGGCAAAGCCAGGACAGCGCCGGAGAATTGGCCGAGCAGGGTTTTCACAACGTCTTTACCGTCTCCAAGCCCAAGGGCGACATCGATTACGGCTCGTTCGGCGATGAAGCCAATCGCGAAATGCAAGGCGCTGCCAAATTGCAGGACGAAAGCCTGTTGCAGTTCCGGCCCGAGATCGAGGACGATGTCGGCTTGCACATCCAGTCGCTGTTTCCGTCGGTCGTGCTGCAGCAGATCCAGAACACCCTGGCGACACGCCAGATCGTGACTCACGGCGTCGACAAGACCGAATTGGTCTGGACCTATTTCGGCTATGCCGACGACGATGAGGAAACCACGCGTCACCGCCTGCGCAACCTGAACCTCGTCGGTCCTTCCGGACTGATTTCGATGGAGGACGGTGAAGCGGTCGAGCTTTGCCAGCAGGGCACGGTCGGGGCCAAAGGCAAGCACAGTTTCATCGAAATGGGGGGCGACGACGTGCGCGGCTATTACGCGCCGATGGGCATGGACGAAAACGCAGTGCGCGGATTCTGGAAAGGCTATCTGAACCTGATGGGCGATGCACTTGCCGTCAGTGCGGAGGCATCGGCATGAGCATGGTCGATCCTGTTTTGCAAGGCCTCGTGGATTCCCTGAACGCCGCTTACGGACTGTGTCTGGATGACGGCCGGCTTGAGGAGTGGCCCGAGTTCTTCGTGGACGATTGTCTCTATCAGGTGATCGCCCGCGAAAATGTCGATAACGGGCTGCCGGCCGCGGTGATGTATTGCGACAGCAAGGGCATGCTGGTCGATCGGGTGGTAGCGCTGCGCCGAGCCAACGTCTTTCCGGAGCATTTCAGCCGTCACCTGATTTCGCGAGCGGTCTTGACCGGGATCGACGGGGATACCGTGTCGGCCGAAGCAAGTTATGCCTTGCTGCAGACGCGCAACGACGGTGAGACTCGCATCTACAACGCCGGGAAATATGCCGACCGCCTGCTAATCAATGACGGCGTAGCCAAGCTGGTGAGCCGAATGTGCGTCTATGACACACACAGGATCGCGACGCTGCTGGCGACCCCAATCTGACGGCCGACCATCGTCTGGCGTCGAAAAGAAATCTAGAGGAGAAATACCATGAAACTGTTCATCAGCCCCGGCGCATGTTCCCTCGCCCCGCACATTGCCCTGCGCGAAACCGGAGCCGATTTCGAAGCCGTCAAGGTCGATCTGGCCCTGCGCAAGACCGAGGCGGGCGAGGATTTCCTCACCGTCAATCCGTCCGGCAAGGTCCCGGCCCTCACCCTGGACAGCGGCGAGACCCTGACCGAGAACCCCGCCATCCTGCTGTACATTGCCGACCAGAACCCCGCGTCTGGCCTGGCGCCGGCCGAAGGCAGCCTCGATCGTTACCGACTGCTGAGCCGTCTCAGCTTCCTCGGTTCCGAATTCCACAAGGCATTCGTTCCGCTGTTCGCCCCCGGCACTTCCGACGAAGCGAAGGCGGCGGCCGCGGAATCGGTCAAGAACCACCTCGCCGCGCTCGACAAGGAATTGGCCGGGCGGGACCACTATGCCGGCAATGCTTTCAGTGTTGCCGACATCTATCTGTTCGTGATGCTGGGTTGGCCAGCCTATGTCGGTATCGACATGGCCGCCTACCCCTCGCTCGGCGCCTATGCCGGCAAGATCGCGCAGCGTGCCGCCGTGGGTGCCGCGCTCAAGGCCGAAGGCTTGGCGTGAGCCGGACAGTCCGACTTCCGGCATTATGCGATGGAGCTGAATCATTCTCCATTTGCAAATGCGTTCTATTTAGTGCAATAGTAACGAGAAATTGGATGGACGCGAAAGCTGTGTGCATGACCTGGCGCGAACACAGGCAATGCTAGCGTCAAAAAAACAGTTGAAAATCGATTGGGAGAGCCATGACTGCCGTAGCCAACGACATCGCACGCCCGGAGATTGGCAAGTCCATCACGGTTGATGGCAGCGTCACGAACTACCACGATGTGGGCGATGGCGCACCGGTCCTGCTGATTCACGGATCGGGACCCGGGGTGACTGCATGGGCCAATTGGCGGCTCAACATGCCCGAGCTAGCGAAGCGCTTCCGCGTCATCGCGCCCGACATGTTCGGGTTTGGCTATTCGGATTCGAAGGGGCGGATCGAAGATAAGCGGGTGTGGGTCGATCAGGTCGCATCCCTGCTGGATGGCCTCGGGATCGACAAGGTCTCGATGGTCGGCAATTCCTTCGGCGGCGGCATAACCCTGGCGTTCATGATCGCGCATCCCGATCGAGTCGAAAGGGCGGTGCTGATGGGTCCGGCCGGGCTCGATTTCCCGATCACGCCTGCGCTCGACCTGGTCTGGGGCTATCAGCCTTCGCTAGAGGAAATGCGCACCTCGCTCAAGTACCTCGCCTGGGATCACAGCCGGCTGACCGAAGACCTGGTCCAGTCGCGCTATGAAGCGAGTGCGCGTCCCGAAGCGCATGAGCCGTATCACGCGACGTTCGGCGGGGCTGACCGGCAGCGCAACATCGCGATGCTGGCAAGCCGCGAGGAAGACGTGGCGGCGCTAAAGCACGAAACGCTCATCCTGCATGGCCTGTTCGACCAGGTGATTCCGCTGGAATCGACCGTTCGCCTGGCCAGCCTGTTGCCGCGCGCCGACCTGCACGTGTTCGCGGAATGCGGCCACTGGGTTCAGATCGAACGGATGACGAGCTTCAACCGCATGGTGGCCGAATTTTTCGAGAACGGCCTCAAGGCCTGAAGGGACAAGGAGAACTGAAATGGCACTGACCGGTGTACTTCGCCCTGGCTATGTCCAGTTGCGCGTCCTCGATCTGGATGAAGCGATCCAGCACTATCGTGACCGTATCGGCCTCAACCTGGTGAGCGTCGAGGGAGGCAGGGCTTTCTTCCAGGCCTTCGACGAGTTCGATCGCCACAGCATCATTTTGCGCGAAGCCGATTCTGCCGGGCTCGACCGGATGGCCTTCAAGGTCGCCAGGGATGCCGATCTCGACCACTTTGCCGAACGGCTGCTCGACATCGGGGTTCATGTCGACGTGATTGCGGCCGGAGAGGATCCTGGTGTTGGCCGCAAGATCCGCTTCAATACGCCAACCTCCCACGTGTTCGATCTCTATGCCGAGATGGAGCTGTCCGAGAGCGGTCCGGCCGTGCGCAATCCGGACGTCTGGATCGCCGAACCGCGCGGTATGCGCGCGACCAGGTTCGATCACTGCGCCCTCAATGGTGTCGATATTTCGGCGAGCGCAAAGATTTTTGTCGAGGCTCTCGATTTTTCGGTGGCCGAGGAATTGGTGGACGAGACTTCGGGTGTACGCATGGGCATTTTCCTGTCATGCAGCAACAAGGCCCATGACGTGGCGTTCCTCGGCTATCCAGAGGACGGTCGGATTCACCACACCTCGTTTTTTCTCGATTCCTGGCACGATGTTGGCCATGCAGCGGATATCATCAGCCGCTACGACATTTCGCTGGATATCGGCCCGACCCGCCATGGGATCACACGCGGGCAGACGATCTACTTCTTCGACCCCTCGGGCAACCGGAACGAGACGTTCAGCGGCGGCTACACCTACTATCCCGACAATCCGCGCCGGATGTGGCAGGCCGAGAATGCCGGCAAGGCGATCTTCTATTACGAGAAGGCGCTCAACGACCGCTTCATGACGGTGAACACCTGAGCATGAACGGAGTGGCGACAATCCGGTCGGTGGGACACGATCTTGCCGCCAAGGCGGTGCAGGTCGCGGTGGCGAAAGGCGGCGAGGCGGGCTGTCCCCTCGTCGCCGCAGTGGTTGGCGCCACCGGGGAACTGGTCGCCCTGTTGCGCGCCACCGGGGCCCCGTTTCCCTCCTCTCAGATCGCGCAGGACAAGGCCTATACCGCTGCCAGCTTCAAGGTTCCGTCGCCGGACGTCTACAAGATGGTCGCAGGCAATCCCGCGCTAAGCGGAGGTATCGCCGCGAAGCCCGGAATCGCTATGTTCGGCGGCGGACTGCCGATCGCGATCGCCGGCGAAATCGTCGGCGCGATCGGAGTGTCGGGCGGAACCGAAGAACAGGATACGCAGTGCGCAAACGCAGCCCTCATCTCGATCGGGGCGACGCAATATTGAGTGTCCGGCCATCGCGGCACTGAAACAAGACGCTACGGAGAATTGAAGAGCCCATGGCACATGAGAATATCCCGGCTGTTACCGACACCATCCTGAATTTCATCGGGGGCGATTATCGCCGTGGAAGCACCGGCAAGACCTTCGACAATTTCGCTCCTGCGACCGGCCTTCGGATCGGTACTGTCCACGAGGCGAGCGAGGCCGATGTGGCCGATGCGGTTGCCGCGGCCAAGGCGGCGCTCAACGGCCCCTGGGGCAAGATGACCACGGCGGAACGGGTCAAGCTCATCTCCGCGGTCGCCACCGAGATCGAGCGCCGCGCGGACGATTTCCTCGCAGCCGAAGTGGCGGATACCGGCAAGCCGCGCCATGTCGCCTCGCATATCGACATTCCGCGCGGTGCCGCGAACTTCCGGATGTTTGCCGACGTCATCTCCACTACCCCGACCGAATCCTTTGCAACGGCAACGCCCGATGGCGGGCAGGCGCTCAACTACGTGGTGCGCAAGCCCAAGGGTGTGATCGCGGTGATCTGCCCGTGGAACTTTCCCCTGCTGCTGATGACCTGGAAGGTTGGACCTGCCCTGGCTTGCGGCAACACGGTTGTGGTCAAGCCATCCGAAGAGACGCCGCGGACCGCGGCGCTGCTGGGTGAGGTCATGAACGCGGTCGGGATGCCCGAAGGGGTCTACAACGTGGTGCACGGTTTCGGGGCGGGTTCGGCCGGTGAATTTCTGACCTCGAACCCCGACATCGATGCAATCACCTTTACCGGCGAAACCGGCACCGGCCAGGCGATCATGCAGAAGGCCGCGGTCGGGGTGCGCGACATTTCGTTCGAGCTGGGCGGCAAGAATCCAGCCGTGGTGTTTGCCGACGCCGATCTCGACAAGGTGGTCGAAGGATTGTCGCGTTCGGTATTTCTCAACACCGGGCAGGTCTGCCTCGGGACCGAGCGGGTCTATGTCGAACGGCCGGTTTTCGACGAATTCGTGAAGCGGATGACGGTGGCGGCCAAGGCGTTCAAACCAGGTGCAACCGGCGATCCCGCCTACCTTGGCCCGCTGATCAGTGCGGAGCATCAGGAAAAGGTGCTGGGATACTATGCGCGCGCGGTGGCCGAAGGCGCCACTGTCGTCACCGGGGGCGGGGTTCCCGCGCTTTCGGGGGACGAAACGGGCGGCTTCTATGTCGAGCCGACGTTGTGGACAGGCCTGGCGCACGACAGTTCGGTGATGCGCGAAGAAATCTTCGGGCCGTGCTGCGGGGTCATTCCCTTCGATAGCGAAGACGAGGTGATCGGCCTAGCCAACGATACCGACTATGGGCTGTGCGCGACGATCTGGACCGAAAACCTCTCGCGGGCGCACCGCGTGGCCGCCTCGATGCAGGTTGGCGTCTGCTGGGTCAATTGCTGGTTCCTGCGGGATTTGCGCACCGCATTCGGCGGTTCGGGACATTCCGGGATCGGCCGCGAAGGCGGCGTGCACAGTCTCGAATTCTACACCGAAACCGAAAACATCTGCGTGAAGCTCTGAGACCATGACGACTGAAACCACTATCGATCCCACGGCCATCCAGCAGGCGGCCGAGCAATTGAGGGGCGCGGCTGCCAGCGGCAAGCCGGTGGCGCCGATTCGCGATGTCATTTCGGCCGGCGGGGTGGATGCCGCCTACGCCGTGCAGGAAATCAACACCCGGCACGCCCTTGACAGCGGACGGCGCCTGGTCGGCCGCAAGATCGGCCTGACCTCGCTGGCGGTGCAGCGCCAGCTTGGCGTCGATCAGCCCGATTACGGCATGCTGTTTTCCGATATGGACGTGCCCGAGGGAATTCCGATCTCGCTCGATCAGGTCATCCAGCCCAAGGTCGAGGCCGAAATCGCGATCGTGGTCGGCCGGGACCTGCTCTATCCCGATCTCACCACGGCCGAGATGATCCGCGCGGTCGAATATGTCGTACCCGCGATCGAGATCGTCGATAGCCGTGTTGCCAACTGGGACATCCGCATCTGGGACACCGTCGCCGACAACGCCTCGAGCGGGTTGTTCGTGCTGGGGGCGGTGCCGCGCAAGCTCGAAGCGCTCGACCTGCGCGAATGCGGCATGGTGATGGAGGCAAAGGGCGAGCCGATCTCCGTAGGGGCGGGGATTGCCTGCCTCGGCAGCCCGATCACCGCATCGCTGTGGCTGGCGCGGGTCATGGCCCGGGTCGGACGCCCGCTGCTTGAAGGCGACGTGATCCTGTCCGGCGCGCTCGGGCCCATGGCCGGGATCGCGCGCGGCGATGTCGTGGAAGCGAGAATCAATGGCGTCGGAACGGTGCGGGCGGCTTTCGCTGCCGAGGCCGGCTGACGCAGATGAACGGAGAGATCGAAGAATGACCAAGATGAAATGCGCCATCATCGGCTCCGGAAATATTGGTACCGATTTGATGATCAAGCTGCTCAAGGGGTCCGATACCCTTGAACTGGCGGCGGTGGTCGGGATCGACCCGGCCTCGGAAGGCCTCGCCATGGCCCGCGAACGCGGCGTGGCGACAACCCATGAGGGTATTGAAGGGCTGCGCAAGCTGCCGGCCTACCCCGAGATTGGCATCGCGTTCGATGCGACTTCGGCCTACGCCCACAAGGAACACGATGCGGCCCTGCAAGCCGACGGCAAGCTGGTTGTAGACCTGACCCCTGCCGCGATCGGGCCGTTTTTTGTTCCGCCGGTCGGCGGAGTGCTCGACAGCGAAATCCGCAATGTCAACATGGTCACCTGCGGCGGCCAGGCGACCATTCCCATTGTCGCCGCGGTTTCGCGGGTGACCCCGGTCCACTACGCCGAAATCGTCGCGTCGGTGTCCTCGCGTTCTGCCGGGCCCGGCACCCGCGCGAACATCGACGAATTCACCCGGACCACCGCGCAGGCGATCGAGATAGTGGGCGGTGCCGGCCGCGGCCGGGCGATCATCATCCTCAATCCCGCCGAACCGCCGATGATCATGCGTGACACGATCTTCACGCTGACCGATCAGGTGGACGAGGACGCCATCCGCGCCTCGGTCAAGGAAATGGTCGAAACCGTGCAAGCCTATGTGCCCGGCTATCGCCTCAAGCAGGAAGTGCAGTTCGAACGGTTCGGCTCGAACCGGCCGCTGAAGATCCCCGGATACGGCGAATTCGTCGGCCTGAAGACCAGCGTGTTCCTCGAGGTCGAGGGCGCTGGCGACTATCTTCCGAAATATTCCGGCAACCTCGACATCATGACCGCCGCCGCCAAGGCAGCGGGTGAGCGTCTGGCCCAACAACGCCTTGAAAAGGTGGCAGCATGACCTTCAATCCCGAAACCGGAAAGCTCTACATCCAGGACGTCACCCTGCGTGACGGCATGCATGCCATTCTTCACATGTACGGCACCGAAAGTGTCCGCACCATTGCCAAGGCGCTGGACGATGCCGGCGTCGATGCGATCGAGGTGTCGCACGGCGATGGCCTCAACGGCACGTCGTTCAACTACGGGTTCGGTGCGCATACCGACTGGGAGTGGATCGAGGCCGCCGCCGATGTGATCAAGAACGCCGTGCTGACCACATTGCTGGTGCCGGGTATCGGCACGGTCGAGGAACTCCGCCGCGCCTATGCGCTCGGCGTGCGCTCGGTGCGGGTGGCGACCCATTGCACCGAGGCCGACGTCGCCAAGCAGCACATCGGCATTGCCCGCGACCTCGGCATGGATGTCTCGGGTTTCCTGATGATGAGCCACATGATCGATGCCGAGGCGCTGGCGCAGCAGGCCCTGCTGATGGAAAGCTATGGGGCGCATTGCGTCTATGTGACCGACAGCGGCGGCGCGCTCGACATGGACGGGGTGCGCGATCGCCTGCGGGCCTATGACCGCGTCCTCAAGCCGGAAACCCAACGCGGGATCCACGCCCACCACAACCTTTCGCTCGGTGTCGCCAATTCCATCGTCGCTGCCCAGGAAGGCGCGGTGCGGATCGACGCGAGCCTAGCCGGAATGGGGGCAGGGGCTGGCAACGCCCCGCTCGAGGTGTTCGTCGCCGCTGCCGACCGCAAGGGGTGGAACCATGGCTGCGACGTGATGGCCCTGATGGACGCGGCAGAGGACATCATCCGTCCGTTGCAGGACCGCCCGGTGCGCGTGGATCGCGAAACGCTGAGCCTGGGCTATGCCGGGGTCTATTCGAGCTTCCTGCGTCACGCGGAAAAGGCCGCCGAACAGTATGGGCTGGATACGCGCGAAATCCTGATCGAACTGGGCAAGCGCCGGATGGTCGGGGGGCAGGAAGACATGATCGTCGATGTCGCGCTCGATCTTGTTTCCGCACGTGCAGCATAGGCCCAAGGCAATGGACAAACTTGAGCGATACGCCGAAATCCTCGACAGCGCCGCTTTGCACGCGCGTGCCACACCGCAGCTCACCCATACCGATCCCGACCTGAGCGTCGCGGATGCCTACCGGGTCCAGCAGCTGTCGGTCGATCGGCGGCTGGCGCGGGGCGAACGCCGCATCGGGGTCAAGATGGGGCTGACGAGCCGCGCCAAGATGCTGCAGGTCGGGGTCGACGAGGTCGCCTGGGGGCGATTGACCGATGCCATGCTGATCGAGGAGGGCACGGCCATGTCGCGGGCGCGTTTTGTCCATCCGCGGGTCGAGCCGGAAGTCGCCTTTTTGATGAAGGCGCCGCTGGCCGGTAAGGTGACGGCGGCGGCCGCGCTGGCGGCGGTCGAGGCGATTGCCCCGGCCATGGAAATCATCGACAGCCGCTATGAGAACTTCAAGTTCGCGTTGTCCGATGTCATCGCCGACAACACCTCGTCGTCCGGGCTGGTGATCGGCTCCTGGAACGATCCAGCAATGGATTTCTCGAACCTCGGCGTGTACCTCGAAATCGACGGGGAAGTGAAGCAAATCGGCTCGACCGCCGCGATTCTCGGCCACCCACTACGCTCGCTGGTCGCGGCAGCCAGGCTTGTTGCCGAAGCTGGTGAGGAGATTTCGGTCGGGGACATCGTGATGGCGGGCGGGATCACCGCCGCGCCCAATCTGGCACCTGGTCAAACGGTGCGCACGACCGTCCAGGGGCTGGGTTCGGTCATGTTCCAGGTGGAGGCCTGAATGCCGATCATCGAGGTCAACTTGCTCGAAGGGAGGACTCCCGACGACAAGGAGCGGTTGATCCAGGCTTTGACCGCTGCCGCCATCGAAGCGATCGGTGCGCCGCGCGAATCGGTTCGCATCATCCTGCGCGAGATGCCGCCGGGCCATTTCGCGGTGGGTGGAGAGACCTTCGCTGCCAAAGCGGCCGCGAAGGCGGCTGGACAAGGCTAGGACCGTGACCGGCCTCTATCAAATCCGCGTGGTTGGCGGCGGCGAGTTCACCTGCGGCGGGGACGAGCGGGTCCTCCTCGCAATGGAACGTTGTGGTGCCGGCGATATCGGGGTTGGTTGCCGGGGCGGCGGATGCGGAATTTGCCGGGTGAGGGTAGTCGAAGGCGATTACCGGACCGGCAAGATGAGTGCGGCGAAGGTGTCGGATAGCGATCGCCAGGCAGGTTATGCCTTGGCTTGCCGTCTGTTCCCGGCCGAAGATCTGGTCATTGCAGTGGAATAAGGTTGGAAGGAGTTTTAAGATGGCTACTCAACTGAAAAGCGCGGAAAACGAATACGGCATCAAGCCGGAATACGGCCACTTCATTGGCGGTGAATGGGTTTCGGGTGACAGCGGCAAGACGATCGACCTGATCAATCCGGCGACCGGGGCGGTGCTCACCAAGATCCAGGCGGGCAACGCCAAGGACATTCAGCGCGCGGTCGCGGCGGCCAAGGCCGCCTTCCCGAAGTGGTCGGAAAGCTCGCCCGCCGAGCGCCAGGAAATCCTGATCGAGGTCGCCCGTCGGCTCAAGGCGCGCCACCAACATTACGCAACGCTCGAAACTCTGAACAACGGCAAGCCGATCCGCGAATCGATGTACTTTGACATGCCGCAGGCTATAAGCCAATTCGAAGTGTTCGCCGGCGCAGCCTATGGCCTACACGGCCAGACGCTGGACTATCCCGATGCGATCGGCATCGTCCACCGCGAGCCGCTGGGCGTTTGCGCGCAGATCATTCCATGGAACGTCCCGATCCTGATGATGGCCTGCAAGATCGCGCCAGCCCTGGCTTCAGGCAACACGGTGGTGCTCAAGCCCGCGGAAACCGTCTGCCTTTCGGTTATCGAATTCTTCGTCGAAATGGCCGACCTTCTGCCCCCGGGCGTAATCAACGTCGTGACCGGTTACGGCGCCGACGTCGGTGAAGCGCTGGTGACCCACGAGGATGTCCGCAAGGTCGCGTTCACCGGTTCGGTGGCGACGGCTCGCCGGATCATCCAGTATGCTTCCTCGAACATCATTCCCCAGACTCTGGAATTGGGCGGCAAGTCGGCGCACATCGTTTGCGCGGATGCCGATATCGATGCGGCAGTGGAGAGCGCCACGATGTCGACGGTGCTGAACAAGGGTGAGGTCTGCCTGGCCGGTTCGCGGCTGTTCCTGCACCAATCGATCCAGGACGAGTTCCTCGCCAAGTTCAAGGTGGCCCTCGAAGGCATCCGCCAGGGCGATCCTCTGGACTTTGCCACCCAGCTTGGTGCGCAGGCTTCGCAGATGCAGATGGACAAGGTCCAGAGCTATCTTCAGCTGGCTACCGAGGAAGGTGCCACGGTCCTCACCGGAGGCAGTCGCAACGAAAGCCTCGCCGACGGGCATTTCATCAAGCCAACGGTCTTCACCAACGTCAGCAACTCGATGCGTATCGCCCGCGAGGAAATCTTCGGCCCGGTCACCAGCGTGCTGACCTGGAACGACGAAGACGATATGATGGCGCTGGCGAATGATACGACCTATGGCCTGGCCGGTGGCGTCTGGACCAGGGACATCTCCCGCGCGCACCGGATTGCCCGCAAGCTCGAAACCGGAACCGTGTGGGTCAACCGTTACTACAATCTCAAGCCCAACATGCCGCTGGGCGGATACAAGCAGAGCGGTTTCGGCCGTGAATTCAGCCATGAGGTGCTGCACCACTATACGCAGACGAAGTCGGTAGTCATCAATCTGCAGGAAGGTCGCGTGGGGATGTTCGACCAGTAAGGCCGAGCAACCCCGCACAACCGGCTTGAAGAGGAGAGTGGCATTGTCTGCAAGGCTTGAAGGACAGGTTGCGCTGCTGACTGGCGGCGCAACCGGAATTGGTGCGGCGGTGGTCGCCCGCTATATTGAAGAAGGGGCCAGGGTTGGTGTGCTCGTCCGAGACGACGAGCAGGCCCAGCTGGTGCGTTCGCGCCACGGTGACAAGGTCGCCGTGGTCGCGGGCGACGTCCGTTCCTTTGCAGACAATGCCCGGGCCGTCGCCGAGACAGTCGGGGCATTCGGCAAGCTGGATGTCTTTGTCGGCAATGTCGGGATCTGGGATTTCATGGTGCCCCTTGAGCAGCAGGATCCCGAGCTTCTGGAAAAGACATTCGACGAAATCTTTGACGTCAACCTGAAGGGGTATTTCTTCGGTGCGCGCGCCGCGATTCCCGAACTGAGGAAAACCAAAGGCAGCATCGTCTTTACTGCCTCGACGTCGAGCTACTACACTGGCGGCGGCGGGACACTGTATGTCGCATCGAAGCACGCGGTGCTTGGCCTGATCCGGCAGCTGGCCTGGGAACTGACACCCGATATCAGGGTCAATGGCGTCGCGCCGGGCGGCACCCGAACTCCGCTCAGCGGCACCAAGACTGGCGGGTTTTCCGAAACCAAGATGGAGGAGATGCCTGGCCTGGACGGAATGATCGCGGGCATGACGCCACTGGCGCGGATCGCCGAGCCGGACGATCATGCAGGTCTCTACGCGCTTTTGGCTTCGCGTCGCGATTCCGCATACATGACCGGAACGGTTCTGCTCAGCGACGGCGGCGTCGGCATCGGCAAGCGCCCCGACGCCTGATCCGCTGGTTCGGCCAGACGGCAAACACCGCAGGAACGACACCCTGTATCCGAATGTGGAGGATCGAGAACCATGGCCGAAAAATTCGAGTTCAAGGAACTGCTGAACGTGGCGGGTGTGATCGGCGCCGCGCGGTGGAAGCCAACCCATGTGGGACCAACGATTGCTCCGCCGGAACTGGTCGAATTCGGCGGCGATATCACTCGGGATCGGGCCGAACGCATGATGGGGCATGCCGAAGCAGGCGGGCTTGCGATCTATGGCATCGGCCAGCTCAGCTACCAGCGGGCGCCGGTCGACAAGACAGTCGTCTACCCGATCGATGCCTATTACGCGCATGGCCAGTACACCTCGGTGATCGCGACCCTCAACCGGGTTGCTGTGCTGCTGGACAACAAGGCAAAAGTGGATGTTCAGGACATGGTGCGAAAGATGGTTCTGGTCGACAACTGAGCACTGCGCGCCCGGGCCGGCCTCGGTCCGGTTCCGGCGTATCGGACCGAGGCCAGGAACGGATCCGTTCAATCTTCGAACCGCATCCGAAGTCCGGGGTTCAGCGCATCGTGCTCTTGTCGAGAAAGCGATCCGCGGCGATCATTTCCGGCAACACGCCGTGTTGTATAAGCTGGGCTTCGGCGGCGTCGATCATGGCTGGAGGTCCGCACAAATAAGCCTCGGTGCGGGTCAGGCCGGGAAGCCGTGCGATCGGCTCGGTGACCAACCCTCGGCCCCCGGTCCAGTCGCTGCCCGCATCCTCTTCCGAAAGTACCGGAACAAATTCGAAGGGCGCATCCCAGGCCGCGCTAAGCGCTTCGATCTCGTCCAGACAATAGAGGTGTTGGCGGGTCCGGGCCCCGTAGAGCAGGGTTACCGGACGGTTCGCACCCATGGACTGGGCTTGCTGCAAGATCGCCATGATCGGGGCAAGGCCGCTGCCGCCTGCCAGGCACAGCATCGGCGCTGAGCTGTCATTGAGGCGAAATTGACCAAAGGGACCTGAGAGATCAAGCGTCTGGCCAATGCGATCTTCACCGAACAGCCAATCGGTGAAGAGGCCGCCGGGGACGTGCCGGACATGGAATTCGAGCCGCTGTGCCTCTCCTCGTTCGGGGGCGAATGCGAAGGAATAGCTGCGCGGTTCGGCCATGCCCGGTCCCGTGAGGTCGGCATATTGGCCCGGCGAGAACTGCATCGGGCGATCGATTTTGACGACAAGATTGATGATGTCCGGGCAAAGCCGGGACGTGGCAACGATGGTCGCAGTGAAACTTTCCACAGCCTGCTGGCGGGATAAAGGGGCATCAAGTGCGATGACCAGGTCCGAGCGCGGCATCGCCTGGCATGCCAGGCGGTACCCTTGTGAAAGCGCATCGCGTTCGAGAACCAGGGCCGAAGGACTCAGTTCCCCGATCTTGCCGTCCATCAGTTTGAACCGGCAAGTGCCGCATGAACCGACCTTGCAGTCGTGCGGCATGGCCAGCCCCTCTGCCAGCATCGCTTCAAGCAGCGTTTTGCCTCGTGGGATCTCCAGGATTGCCGGTTCTCCGGCAATACTGACCTTGCTTGATCGCTGCTTCTTGAGAATTGAGAACATTGCATGGGTCGCCTTGCATGGACATGAAGAAATTGTGAAAAAGAAGCGGGATCCCCGTTAAAGGGACCCGCCAAGGTTACATGGGGGCAATCGGAGAGGAAAACCCCCATGCGGGTGGAACCGTCAGTCGGTGGTGGCCCAAGCGGGCCAACCAGTCTGTGTGTTCGCCGCCATCGCTAGTTTGCGCTCGCTTGGCGAAGCGAAATGTAGATCCCAGTCCTTCAACCTCGGCTGCGCGATGAACCGGTGCCAGACGGGCGGGACAAGGCCGCACAGGAAGCAAAGGAACAGCGAAGGCATCTGCGGCGCCTTCGGCTCGGGCTGAAGTTCGTAGAAGGGAATGTGGCCGTCGAGATGGTGGTTGATGTGGTTGGTAATTTCCACGCCTATCGGACGCACGATCATGCCAAGATGGTTCCAGGCGTGGTGTTTCGCGATGGGATCGCCTTCCACGCGCAGCAGGCCATAGTGCTGGAAATAATTGAAGCCTTCGACGAACATCTTGGCAAAGAACATTGCGCCAACAGTAGCGAATCCGGCGATCGGCCCTGCCGCCGCGGCAACCCCCAGGATGATCGCGCCGACCAGCACCAGCTGGAGCCACATGACATTGCGCCAGCTCCACGGCGAATGTCCGAGACGCGACAGGATTTCGCCCTGCTTTTCCCAAGTGTCCTTGTACGAACCCCAGGTCGCCTGGAACACGAAGCTGTATATCGTTTGTCCGCGTAGCGGGGTGTCGCTGTCCTTCGCGGTGTCAAGATGGACGTGGTGGGTGACAATATGAGCAACATCACGGTTGGGATCGCCGTAAAAGGCGCTCAGGCCCTTGGCCACGGCCCGTGGGAACCAATGGCGGCGATGCATCAGCTCGTGCGCCACTGGCAGGGTCGGGACAGCCGACAGCCAGGCCAGGCTGGCGATCGAACCGATCAATTGCCATGCCGAACCATCGGTTCCCCAGATCGGGTTGGTTCCGGTCGCCACCGAATTCGCGAACGCCAGATAGAGTGCAACCATCAAAGGGAATTGCAAGTAAATCGTGCGATATCGGCAACCAGTGCAATCCCGCGCGAGCGCGCCTTGTGATCGCTCGGCAGGACGATATCCAGTAGCATCAGCACCGCGAAGGTGGCGATGCCAAGCCAGACGAACGGGCCGCCCAAGCCAGACGAACGGGCCGCCGAGGATGAAACCCGCAACGCCGGTGAGGGTCATGGCGGGGACCAGAAAATAGCGCAGAGCATCCATGGCTTCTCTCCGATTTTGGGCACCTGCCCGCGGATGCGGGGAGCGTCCGATTGTCTTTTGATTGAACGGCGCGACAGACGGGTTCACCCGATGTCGCGCCGGGAATTACTAGAGGTAGATGTTCAGCTTCTTGCTGAGCATCACGTTGTGCTTGAGGATGATCCGGCGCTTGACCAGCTGATAGGCACCGCCAGTCTCGCGCCAGATGTCGATCCGGCTGCCGATCAGCGAATCCTCGTCACGTTCGTTGCGGTTGCGATAGGCGTAGAAGTTCGAGAACACCCTGAACTCATCCGCCTTGTCGGTGTGTTCCACTTCGACATTGGTGACGATGTGGGCGTAGCGCGTGGCCGGATCTTCCGACCATGCCGTGCCCGTTTCCAGGCGCGTGAGGCGTTTTTTGATCTCGTCGAGGCTGTCGTTGTAATAGGCCATCCGTGTCAGGTCGGTGACCTGATCGGTCGTATCGCGGCGATAGCGGGTCTCGATCCCCGGCATGTGATAATGCAGGTCGTCAGCGAGCATTGCTACCCAGCCGACATAGTCTTCATCGTCCAGGCAGCGCGCTTCGCGATAAAGCGTCTGGGTCAGCGCATGGGTCAATTCCAGCGAAGCGGTTGCGCCAGTGCGGGGGCGTTCGAGAGTGGTGGTCTGGTTCATTGTCAAATATCCTCTCAAAGCGCGAACAGGCCGGGAAGGTCGCGCGTTTCGGCCACCCCGGTCAGGCGGGGTTCGGGCCGCGGCGGCATCGCGCCGAGATCGGTGGCCTCCATCATGTCCAGCCACCGCTGGTAGAAGCCGCGCTGGTTGGCGTCGTTGTACTGGCCGCGATAGACGATTCCGGGCAGGGTATCGTGATCGATCTGGCGCCCAATGCCGCAGCGGTAGTGCAGCTTCTCGTGCCGGGTGACGACGCCGCGGTTGACCGTGGTGCAGTTCTCCCAGTTTTCGCCATCGTCCATCTCGAATGTACCGCCGGGGCCGAAAGTCTGCATCACGCCCTTGGTCACTTCGTCCTTGATGTCGTCGGGCATCGCCTTGTTGACGATCACCCAGGTTTTGAGCTCGAACTGCATCGGACCCTTGGGCTGCCATTGCCGGAAGGTTGAAATGCCCGGCAGGAACGAGACGTTCGGGAAAATCGAGGCGGAGGCCACCGAGCCGAAGATCTGCGAGCGCATCGTGCCCAGCCGATCGGCCATCTTCGGGCGGATCTTCTCGTAATATTCCATCACCTTGGGGCGGCCGAGCAGGAACAGGTCGCCCACGCCCTCGGTGCCGAATTCCCAGCCGTGGCCATTGACGCTGGCATGGTAGGAATTATCCATGTCGATCGGCGGGAAGGGCTGGCCGTTGTTCATCGACCGGCAGCCCGAATCGTGGGTCCAGCCCGCGTGGTAGGCATCGCCGATGAAGTTCTCGACCCCGAACTTCCAGTTTGCGCTGATCACCGACTTGATGCAGCCGCCAATCAGTTCGGTGCCGCCTTCCTCGTTGTCGAGCAGCATGTCGAGGTACCAGCGGAAATCGCCGAGCCAGGCGTCGAGGCTGGGGCCGTCCTCGGCAAAGGTGGCGAACACCAGCCCCTTGTAGCTGCCGACCCGGGCGACCTGCCGCAGTCCGTTCTTCTTGCGGTCGATGTCGCCTTCGTCGTAGCAGTATTCCTCGTGCATGCCCTGCAGTTCTCCGGCGGTGTTGAAGGCCCAGCCGTGATAATTGCAGACGAACCGGCGGGTGTTGCCGGCATCCGCGAAGCAGACCTTGTTGCCGCGATGCGGGCAGGAATTGAGGTAGACCTTGATCGAGCCATCGGGCTGACGGGTGACGATCACCGCGTCCTCGCCCATGTGCGTGGTCAGGAAATCGCCGGCCTTGGGCAGCTGGCTTTCATGGGCGACAAACAGCCAGGATCGCGCGAAGATGCGGTACAGTTCCTCCTCGTAGATTTCCGCGTCGCTGAAGATGCGGCGGTCGAGCCAGCCTTCCTTGAGGTCCATGTAACGCGAAAATTCCGGCTCACGGCCGATCCGTTCCAAACGCATGGTCATCGTCTCCCGTTGTATTGATCTAGAAAAATACGTTGACGTTGCTGTCGGGCAGCACCGAATGGTCGAGCGCGATTTCGCGCGCAGCGAGAAGCCAGCTTTCGCCCCCCTTGCGCCAGCGATCCGTGCGTCCGGCGGTGAGCAACCGGGTCTGCCCGTCGATCCGGTTCCGGTGGATCACCACCACCGAATGAACCACCGCTTCGTTCGGCTCGTCCGCGTCCAAAACCTCGACGTTCGAGACCACCCGGCGCACGAAGTTCGGCGGATCCTCAGCCCAGACAAAGCCGGAGCGCAGGCGATCGATCCGCAGCTTCAGCCGGGCGAGATTGTCGTTGAAGACATTCCCCGCGCCGACCGCGATCGGGGCGGAACGATCGGCCCGGAAGCGACGGCTCTTGAGCGCCATATGGTAGGACACGTCCTCGCACAGCAACTCCAGCCACTCCTCGAAGCGCTCGTCGTCGAGCAGCCGCGCCTCATGGAAGAGGCGCTGGGTAAGGGCGGTTACCGTGTCATGCAGGGCGGGTTGGGGGCGTACGTCAAGCATCGACGGCCTCCCGCGATGCCAGCGAATTGAGATTGTAGGCGGGAACGTCGCTCCAGCTCGAGGCCTGCATGTGTTCTTGCCAGCGGCGGTAGAAGTAGCGCTGATTGTGTTCGCTGACCAGGCCGGCGGCAATGTCGCCCGGAAAGCCTTCGCGCGCGCCGGAGCGGCCCAGCGCCATGTTGGTGTAGACATCCATCTGCGAAGTGCGCCAGCCGCGCGACTGTTCGGTGCAGGCGGCAAGGTTGTCGCCATCGTCGTTGTCGAACAGGCCGGCCAGCCCGAAGGTCAGGCACTGGTTGTCGAGGATTGTCGCCTTGATCTCTTCGGGCATGTCGTTTTCGACCATGGCCCAGGTCCATTGCTCGATCTGGCCCGGTCCCTTGGGATGGTAGACCCTGAACCAGTTGAGGCCGGGCAGGAACTGGAGGTTGGGAAAGATCGTGATGTTGATCTGAGAGCCCCACAGCTGTTCGCCGCGGGTCTTGCCGAGCCGCTCGATCGCGGTCGGCCGGTTGGCCTCCAGATAGTCGAGCATCGGCTTCGGATCGGGGTAGAAAGCATAGCCGGACACGCCGTCGAGAAACGTCAGCGCCATGTGGCCGTTGAGCCCGGCTACCGACAGCCCGCCTTCGAGGTTGGCGCTGGAATTGCCGACGCTGAGGCCGGACAGGTCCATCGACTGCACCGCCATCATCGCCCCGGCATGGGCCCAGCCCAGGTGATAGCCATCGCCGCAGACATTTTCGACCGGCAGCTTCCAGTTGGTGTTCAAGACCATCTTCTGGGTTTCGCCAACCAGCGAGGTGCCGCCGGGCAGAGCATCGAGCCAGACGTCGAGATAGAATTTGGCGTCGCCGAGATAGTCTTCGAGCGACGGCGCGGCGGGATCGAAATTGCCGAAGATCAATCCCTTGTATTCGGCGACCTGCGCCACCGGCACGAGCCCGAACTTGCTGCGGTCGAGTTCGCCGAAATAGGCCTCGTTTTCGAGCGGCACGCCTGCCAGCGCGCCATCTGGGGCGAACGACCAGCCGTGGTAGTTGCAGGTGAAGGACCGGGCATTGCCGCGATCGGCGCGGCAGATGCGGTTGCCGCGGTGAGTGCAGGTGTTGAGGAAGGCCTTTACCGAGCCGTCCTTCTGCCGGATGACGATGACGTCGTCTTCGCCCATGTAGGTGCGGAAGAAGTCGTTGGGCTGCGGAATCTGGCTGGTGTGGGCAAGGAACAGCCAGCATCGGCCAAAGACGCGCTCAAGCTCCTGGCGGTAGATGGGCTCGCTGGAATAGATCGAGCGTGATTGGCGGCCTGTGCTCGTATCGACCAGATCTGCAACATCCATATTGGCCTTCTCCTCTCCTCCGTTGGACCTCCCGGCTTGGAGCGGGCGGTTCCACGTAGCCATGGATAAAGCAAAGATCATGCCAAGGTGAAAAATGGCGCAAACATGCTCGATAAGGGGGATCGGCTCACGCTCGATTGCTTTCAGGGATTGTCATTTGCGTCAATTGTTCAGAAAATCGTGGTGCAGGATTGACATTTTGGTAAAAAGGATGGCGATGAAACAGCTTCCCGGCTACGCCGACCTTACCAAACGCTTGCGCTTTTCGCCCGAGCAGGGCCGCATCTGGCGCGACAGCGAACGATGCGTGCTTTTGAGCCAATCGGCGCTGACCACGCTGCGCAGCCAGCTGGTGGTGCAACTCGGACTGGCGCGGGCGCGACGCCTGTTCTGGGACATGGGCTTTGCGGAAGGCGCGAGGTGCGCGGTCGAGGCGAAGGAACTGCGCCCCGATCGCGGGTTTCTCGAAGCCTTTGCGGTTGGGCCCCAGGCCCATGCGCTGACCGGGTTTGGCTGGACCGAGATTGAGACCTTGGACAGCGATTCGGCGAGCGGCCATTTCCACGGCAGCTTTGTCGTCCACGATTCGATCGAGGCCGCGGTCCATCTGGCAACGGATGGCGTCAGCGCCGATTCGGTCTGCTGGTTGCAAACCGGCTTTGCGAGCGGCTTTGCCAGTTCCTTCGCGGGCCAGCCGATCGTCATGCGGGAGATCGAATGCCAGGGGATGGGAGACGGCGCCTGTCTGCTGCACGCCAAGCCGGAAGCGGAATGGCCTGAACTCGACGACGTCGAGAAATCGGTGCCGCCGCAGATGTTGGCGAACTCGCAGGCCGATCGGCACGAATTCGTCCCCGGCGTTTCAGCCGGGTATCACGCCGTCCGGAACATGATTGAACGCGCCGCTGGGACCGATGCCAGCCTACTGTTCCTGGGCGAGACCGGCGTCGGCAAGGAAGTGTTCGCCAAGATGGCGCATCGCGCCAGTCTCCGAAAGGACGCGCCGTTCGTGGCGCTCAACTGTGCCGCCATACCCGAAGGGCTGATCGAGGCGGAACTGTTTGGCGTGGCAAAGGGTGCCTACACGGGCGCGGTGGCAAGCCGCCCGGGACGGTTCGAGCTGGCGCATGGCGGCACACTGTTCCTTGATGAAATCTCGATGCTGTCCCCGCTGGCCCAGAGCAAGGTTCTGCGGGTCATTCAGGAGGGCGAATTCGAGAGAGCCGGCGATACCAGGACCACGAGGGTCGATGTGAGGTTGCTCGCGGCGTCCAACATCGACCTGGAAACGGCAATGGAAGCAGGCCATTTCCGCGCCGATCTATTCTTCCGGCTCGCTACCTTGCCGATCCAGGTTCCTCCCTTGCGTCACCGCCGCGAGGACATTCCCGGCTTGATGGAACATTTCCGCGCGAAGTACGCACGGCGCCATCGGCGTGAGGTCGCCGGCTTCACTGCCAGATCGATCAATGCCCTGCTGATGCACGAATATCCAGGCAATGTCAGGGAACTCGAACGAATGGTCGAACGCGCGGTTTTGCTGGTGAACGATCGCGAGGCGATCGACCTTCGGCACCTCTTCCTCGGCTCGGATCGCATGCGCATCAGGGCCGGCCTGGCCTTGACCAACGATGGACGGGTGTCAGGCGCCGAGGTCGGTAAAGAACAGGATCAGTCAATCAGTCACTTGGTCGGACTGTTGCGGCAGAAAGGGGAAGGGCTGAAAGCCGTTGAGAGCAGGATCGTCGAAGCCGCGCTGGAAGCTGCGCGGGGCAATGTCGCGCAGGCAGCTCGAGACCTAGGCCTGACCCGGCGGCAGCTTGCATCGCGCCTGGAAAAGATCGGACGGTAGCGAGAGCCTTGGCGTCCATCACTTGCAACGAGTTGTATAATGTGCAATGAAAACCGCTGATTTGGGGATGCGGCGAGCAGCCCGGACGTGGCAAACAGAAAGTGGGGAGAGAACCAAGTGCGCTCGATTGCGATTGTTGGTGCGAATCTGGCCGGTGGGCGCGCAGTCGAAGCCCTGCGGCAGGCGGGGTTCGACGGGCGAATCACCTTGATCGGCGAAGAACCCTGGCGTCCCTATGAACGTCCGCCGCTGTCCAAGGAAGTGCTGTGGGACCCGGCCAACGTCCCGGACAATTTCTTCCTCCAGGACGAGGCCTGGTACGATGACAACCGTATCGACATGCGGCTGGGCACCCGCGCCGAAGCGATCGACCTTGCGGGCGGCGGGGTTCGCCTGTCGGGCGGCGAATTGGTTCAGGCGGACCGGATTCTGCTCGCCACTGGCGGCCATGCCCGCAAGCTCAACCTTGCCGGGTCCAATTGCGCCAACGTCCATTATCTGCGTACGCGCGACGATGCGACCCGCATGGCCCTCGACCTGCGCGAAGGGGCCAGCATCGTGATTGTCGGCATGGGCGTGATCGGCGCCGAAGTCGCCGCCAGTGCGGTGAAACTCGGCTGCAAGGTCACCGTCGTCGAGCCGATGCCGGTGCCGATGGAGCGAGCGCTCGGCCGGCGCTTTGGGCAATGGCTGGGCGAGGAACATCGCAAGCGGGGAGTCGCGACCCATTTCAACTGCGGCGTGACCGGCTTCAGGTTTTCCGACAACCGTGTCAGCGCGGTCGAGGCAGACGATGGCACCGTGATCCCGTGCGATGCCGTGATCGTGGGGGTGGGAATCGTGCCGGCCACCTCGCTGGCCCGCGATGCCGGGATCGAGGTCAACAACGGGATCATCGTCGACCGTCGCTGCCAGACCAGCAACCTGGCGGTTTTCGCGGCGGGCGACGTGGCCGAGCAGGACGGGTTTTTCGGCGGTCGGTTCCGGCAGGAAACCTACCAAAACGCGGCGGACCAGGCGCAGGCGGCTGCTCTGGCGATGCTGGGGCAGGAGGTCTCCTACTGCAAGCCGATGTGGTACTGGAGCGACCAGTTCGATCTCAACATCCAGTTCTGCGGGCAGATTCCGGTGGAAGCCGAGGTGGCGATCCGCGGCGAGATGGACAGCAACGCCTTCGTCGCCTTCTTCCTGGCCGGCGAGGCGATCGAAGGTGTGCTGACAGTCAACCGCGCGCCCGATATGGGGGTGGGAAAACGGCTCGTTGAACGCCGGGCCCGCGCCAGCGCTGCGAGCCTGGCCGACGCCGGTATGTCCTTGCGGGATCTGCTCAAGCAGGCGGGCTGATTAGCCCGCGGCGCGGTCAGCCGATGCCGCCCCCGGCGACGAAAAGTGTCTGGCCTGTGACGTAGGACGCATCGTCGGAGGCGAAAAAGCAGATCGCCGCGGCCAGTTCATCGGGCTCGCCAAAGCGGGCCATCGGCGTATCGCGCAGCGTCTGTTCGAACACCTGGCTGAAGCCCAGGCGATCCGCTTCGGTGGGCGCAGCCGGATTGCGGGGGGTGACCCTGGTCACGTTGACTCCGCCCGGCGCGACGCAGTTGACGCGGATGCCGCTGGCTTCGAGCTCAAGTGAGAGGGCTGCGGTCAGCGCGGCGACCCCGCCCTTTGCGGCGGCATAGGGGACCCGGTTGACGCCGCGTGTCGCAACCGAGCCGATGTTGACGATCGCACCCCGCCCTGCAGTCCGCATGTGGGGCAGAACCGCGTGGCAGCACCACAGTGTCGGCCACAGAGACCGGTTGATTTCCGCGGTGATTTCCTGCGGGGTGTAGTCCCAGTAGGGCTTGGCCCAGATCGTGCCGCCGACGTTGTGAACGGCGACGTCGATTCGCCCGAATCGGTCAATGACCGTCTGATACAGTTCAACAGCGCCTTCGCAGTGTTCCAGGTCCACCGCGACTGCCAGGGCATTGCTGCCTTCCGCCTGGAGCTGTGCGGCCGAAGCCTCGGCCGCCTCCGCTGCGCGGTCGGCGATGACCACGCTGGCGCCTTCCACGGCCAGGCGCCTTGCGGTCGCCAAGCCAATACCTTGCGCTCCACCCGTGACCACGGCCACCTTGTCATGGAATCGATTCAGCAAAGTCACGTCCACATTCTCCCCGTCGTCCGCCCCAGCGAACGAGACCTATTCGATCTTCGGCAATTCCTGCCATTAGCGGCAAGAGCCCGATATTAGGACTTGAAGTGACATAAGGAAAAGCATTACACAATAGCGAACGTCCCGCTCGAGGCGGGCAATTTCCATTGGGAGAGTATGAGTCATGGCCAAACCGTTGTTGAGCGCCGCCGATGTCAAGGGCGCTTGGGCAATCATTCCGACCCCGTCCAAGGATAACGCGTCGGACTGGCGTGCGACCAAGACCGTCGATCTCGATGAAACTGCTCGCGTGGTCAACGGGCTGATCGATGCCGGGATCGACGGCATCCTGAGCATGGGAACGCTGGGCGAAGCCGCGACCATGACCCATGACGAAAAGCTGGATTTCATGCGTGCGCTGATCGACGCGGCGGCCGGTCGGGTTCCGGTTTTCGTCGGCACGACCTGCATCAACACCCGCGATACGGTGGCGCTGACGCGGGAAGCGCTCGCGCTCGGTGCCGACGGCACGATGCTTGGCGTGCCGATGTGGTGCGCGCCTAGCCTCGACGTCGCTGTCCAGTTTTACAAGGACGTTGCCGAAGCCGTGCCGGAAATGAACATCGCGATCTACGCGAACCCGGAAGCCTTCAAATTCGATTTCCCGCGTCCGTTCTGGGCTCAAGTGGCTGAAATTCCGCAGGTCGTGACCGCCAAATATATCGGCGTCGCCAACCTCTTGCCCGATCTGGCCGCGATCCGGGGCCGGATCAAGCTGCTGCCGATCGACTTCGACTATTATGGCGCGGCGCGGATGGATGATTCGGTCGACGCTTTCTGGTCGAGCGGAGCGGTCTGCCACCCGCTGGTGACGACCACCCTGCGCGACCTGGTCGCCCAGGCCCGCGCAAGCGGCGACTGGAGTGCGGCCAAGGCGTTCATGGGCCGCCTCGGCCCGACCGCAGCCCCCTTGTTCCCGAACGGCAGCTTCAAGGAATTCTCGACCTACAATATTGCGCTTGAAAAGGCGCGGATGGACGCCGGTGGCTGGATGAAGGCCGGGCCTGTACGTCCGCCCTACCATCTCTGTCCGGAGCCCTATCTGGCGGGAGCGCGCAAGTCCGGTCAGATGTGGGCCGAACTGGGCAAAGCGCTCGAAGCCGAAGCATTGGGGGCTGCTGCCTAGGAGGATTGCGATGAGCGAAATTGGCTTGACCTGGCCCAAGAACTTCAACGAGGTTCCGAAGGCGGCGTTCACCCGCAAGGATATTTACGCCGAAGAGATGAAGCGCATCTTTTTCGGGCAGGAATGGCACCCGGTCGCGCATGAAAGCGAGTTGCCCAATCCAGGCGATTTCAAGACCTTCCGCTTGGCCGGCGTTCCGCTGCTGATCGCCCGCGACAGGGAAGGCGTCGTGCGGGTGTTTTACAACGCCTGTTCGCATCGCGGCAACCAGCTCGAAACCGCGGTGATGGGGAACAAGACCGAATTCGAATGCCCCTATCACCGCTGGCTGTTCGATGCGAAGGGCGATCTGGTCGGTTGCCCCAACCATCGCGATTTTCTGCCCGGCTTCGACAAGTCCGACTATCCCCTGGCGCAGCCCCGGTTCGACAGTTTCTATGGCCTGATTTTCGTGACCCTTTCGGCTGAAACCGAAACGTTGACGGAGTTCCTCGGCGCGTCGCAGAACACCTTGCGCGAACTTCTCGGCGGGGACGGCAGGCTCAAGCTGCTGGGCTATCAGAAGGTGCGCTACGACAGCAACTGGAAGTCATATACCGACAACGACGGCTACCATGCGCCATTGCTCCACCAGGCATTCAAGATGCTCAATTGGCAAGGCGGCAAGGGACGTCAGTTCACCGCGACGAAACATGGCCACATCTGTTTCGAATCGGCGCTGTCGGTGGTCAGCGGCCCCACAGTGCTCAAGGATGCTTCGCTGATCGCCTTCAAGGGGCAGGACCCTGCGGTCGGCTCGCGCATCGTTTCGCTCTTCCCGACCTTCGTTTCGACTAAGCATCTCGATGTCATCAATTTGCGCTTCGCAACCCCGGTCGATGAAGAGACGGTCGAGGTCCACTACGCCTATTTCGCGCACCAGGACGACGATGAGGACATGGTCCTCCATCGTCTGCGGCAAAGCTCCAACCTGCTGGGACCCTGCGGCCTGATCAGCATGGAGGACGCATCGATCTTCCATCGCATCCATATTGGCAACCATACGCCCGGCAATGCGATTTTCCAGAAGGGCGTGCACGACCAGTCGAAGCTGGAGTCGGAGTTCCTCCAGAACGACGAGAGCGGCAATCTTCCCCGTTGGGAATATTACCGATCGGTGATGGGTTTTGAGAGGGCCGAGGCATGATGCAAACCGACACCACGCTCGAATCCGCGCTCGACGCCCTTTTGATGGCCGATGCAAGCGCGCTCGATAGCAAGGACATGATGGGCTGGCTCGCTAACTATTCCGAGGAAGACGAGGCCTCCTATATCTGCCGTGCCGCCGAAAATTCGGAAAATGGTCTCGCCCTGGGGTTCATGTACGACGATTGCCGATCCCGGCTCGAGGATCGCGTCACTTTCGTGA
Source organism: Sphingobium sp. MP9-4 (assembly GCF_005281675.1). Lineage (NCBI taxonomy): Bacteria > Pseudomonadati > Pseudomonadota > Alphaproteobacteria > Sphingomonadales > Sphingobiaceae > Sphingobium > Sphingobium sp. MP9-4. The sequence continues at coordinate 33,207 of NZ_LUFI01000019.1, forward strand.
ACGATATCTGGGTCGGTACGTTCCAGGACTATCGCACCCGTCACTTCGTCCAGCGCGTCGCGTATCAACGCGCCGATGCCTCTACTATCTCGATGCGATCGAATTTCTCGCTCTTCATGACGCCCACCGATAGCGGCATCACCCAAGTCCTGGCTGCGGGTCAATATCTTGATACCATCCGTTTGGAAAAAGCCGGTGCGTTGAAGCTGCTGTCCAGACGGGCCGAGCTCGATACGTCCGTTCTGCCCCGGTATCTGGTATATCCGATTTGATATCGGCTGCTGAACATTGCTGAAAGCGCCAGCCATGGTTGGAATTCTCAATGGATAGCAAAGTGCCGATGATCGGCGCCCATGCGCGCCTTGTCGCGCCTGCAGCACTCGACGCGTACAGGGAGCAACCTCGTGGTTTCAGGGGCAATATGGCAGTAGCTATCGTGCGCAGTTTTCCGATCGTCTGCTGGATGAGAGCGCGGACCAGAACGTCAAGATTATGGATGCAGTGGGGGCCAGACCTGCAGTTGTCCGGTGGAATGCCTACACGAGGTGTGGGCCGGTCAGCGTGGTGGGCCATTACGCCTTGGGAACTATCCACTGGCGCTCGGTTCCTGGAAGATTGCTTCGGCGCTGGCCCCGGATGCACCGTGGTCGTCAAGCCTTCCGAGCTGACCCCGCTCAGCACGATGCGCCTGGCCGAGCTGTGCCTCGAGGCGGGCCTGCCCGCGGGCGACCTTAACATCGTCAACGGCTATGGCCATGAAGCGGGCGAGGCGCTCGCCAGCCACCCGGGGTGTCGACAAGATCACCTTCACCGGATCGACCGCTGTCGGCAAGAAGATCGTCGAATATTCGCTGGGCGACATGAAGCGGGTCACGCTCGAGCTTGGCGGCAAGTCGCCGAGAATCGTGTTTGACGATGCCGATCTCGATCAAGTGGGGCTGGGCGCCGTACTGGCGATGTTCTTCAATTCGGGCCAAATCTGCTTCGCGGCCATCCGGCTGTTCGTCCAGGACAGCGTCTACGACAAGGTGGTCGATGCGGCCATTACCGGGCTGACCCACCATGGCATTTCGGTCGACGACATTCACTACGACAAGTTCACAGACAGCAGGGATCAATAGGCCGCGATCGTCAGCATAGGCGACGCGCAAGAAGGGAGACGGGGAATGAAAAGCAAGTTAGTATTGGCATCGGGTTTCTGCATGGCGCTGTTCTGGTCCGGCAGCGCTCATGCCACAGAAGGCTTCAATTTCATCGGCTATGGCCCGACGTCGATCGCGATGGGCGGAACCGGCGCGGCCTACGACATCGGCCCGGCCGGCATGATGATCAATCCCGCAACGCTCGCGCTGATGCCGGACGGATGCGACGGCCAGATCGGTGGCGACATCATCACCAGCAATCTCAAGATCCGGAATACCGCAACGGGCGAGGTCGCGCATTCCAACAGCGAGGGCACCAATAACGGGCCCTATTATGCGCCGGAGGTCGCCTTCGTCTGCCGGAAGGGGCGATACACGCTGGGCATCGGCTCCTTCGCGGCAGCCGGCGTTGGAACCCAATATGCCGCGGACAGCTTTCTGTCGCGCACCGTCACCAATACCACCGACACGGGCCTGCGAAACTTCTCTCGCATGCTGACGCTGCGGATTCCGGTTTCAGCCGCCTACCAGGTGACGGACAGGCTTGCGGTCGGCGGCTCGCTGGACGTGGTCTGGACCTCGATGAACGTGGGGCTGCTCCTCGACACATCACAGATCGGGACGCTCGCCGCCCAACAGCGCCTGTCCGGGTCGCTGGTGCCGACCCTGCTCGGCATTCCCCAGCTCTCGGGTGGCTATTTGAACTTCACCAACCACAGCATCGTCGGCGGAGCGGCCGAGGGTTGGGGCATCGGCGGCAAGCTCGGCGCGACCTATCAGGTATCGCGCAGAACGCGGTTGGGCATCGTCTATAGTTTTAAGACCTCGGTCAGCGATCTCACCGGCCACTCGACGCTTACCGCGGTGAGTGCGGTGGCCGGCAACATCCCGCTCAGCGGGAAGGTGCGGGTGCGCGATTTCCAGGGCCCCGCGCAATTCACGGCGGGCGTGTTCCATGAGTTCTCGGACAGGCTCTCCGTGGCGGTCGACTATCGGCGCGTGTTCTGGGGAAGCGCGATGAAGAATGTCTCGGTGGGTTTCAAGGACGACGCTTCGGGCGCCGACATCAATCTGTCCTTTCCGACCAACTACCGGGACACCAATGTGGTCGGCGTGGGTGTGCAATATCGACTGACCCCGCGCTTCGCGGTGCGGGGCGGCTTTCACTATGCGGACGAGCCCACCCCGGGCCACGGGGTGTTGGCGATCATCCCGTCCACACCGACCACCGACATCACGGGCGGCGGTTCCTGGGCGCTCGGCAAGAACAGTGCCCTCGATTTCGCTTTGACCTATGCCTTTCCCAAGAGCGTGTCCAATGACGGGCCTCCCAACACGGCCGCGCCGATCGAAGCGACGCATAGCCAGATCGCGGCCTCGATCGCCTTCCGGAAGCACTTCTGAGAGTCCTCTCTGATTGGGGCTGTTGAAGTCAACTCCTGTCGGCTTTTCCGGTTCATCGCACGGGTCACGCGCTTCTCTTCGCGGTCGGCGCTGTGGCCGCCGCATGATGGGGTCAGGAGAGCAAGGCGTCTCAATCTGTTTCACGACCTTGCGGGGATTGGCGCTGCAGGTTGGGGGCTCTCAACGAGATCACCTCGCCCATCGTCCCCGTGGACGATCCGGATTTCGCCCTCTCGGGCAAAAATTTGTTCTGCGTATGCCTCAGATCCTTCTTTCAGGGTTATGCCGCCAACGCGGCAGGCTCCTTGCCGAAGCGGAACTCGGTGGCATCGGCCCACTTGCGATGCAGGCCCTATATGGCGACGACCATGCGGTTCGGGCTCGAATGGCTGCTGACCCCCCTGCTGGTCTATCAGAACTATCACCTGATCCATCACCTTTATCCGGAGATACCCTTCTACCGGATGCACAAGGCCTATTACCTGCGCTACGATGAGATCAACGCGCAGGACATTCCGCGGCAGACTGCATTTGGGCTGGCACCGGAAAATATCGAATCGCACCGGGCATTCCGGCGGATGAAGGATGCGATAGCGGTTCCTGCCGAGTAGGAACGACTCTAGACAGCGTAGTTTTAAGGCGGCGCTATATCAACTTTGCCGGCCGCATGGTGTTCATAGTCAACAAGCTTCCGATCATGCTGGTAAATCTCGGTGGCGCACCCAGCTCGTCACCGTGGCAATTGTGGCCCGCTCGAGTTTGGCTTGTCCGTAAGCGGAGCCCTGACCCCACCTTGCGGTCGTAGGAAGCAGCGCCGAGTCTCCGCGCCCTGACGGACTGGGGTGCGCTGCTACTATGATGATCACGAGTGATGATCCTGTGAGCAAGGGCGCGCAGCGGTTTGAGGTATTCACGGGCGCGGGCAAGCGACGGGACTGGCCGCCTGAGGTAAAGGCCTCGATTGTCGCCGAGTGTTACGTAGGTGAAGGTGTCAGCGCCGTCGCGCGCCGTCACGGGTTGGATCCGTCGCAAGTCTAGGCCTGGCGACGGGATTTGCGGAAGCAGTTCGAGGCTGACGGTCGTCTTCCGGCAACACCTCGTTCGGAAGCGCCGGTCTTCGTGCCCTGTAGCCGTTCCAGCGCGTCCGACAGGCGCGTATAGGAGCGGGCCGAGCCGTTGACGCCGGTGACGTGGAATAGGTCGTGAGCGGTAAAATAGAAGTCCTGGGAGACGTCCACGCCGGCCTCCAGCTTCGCCACCATGAGGCTCGCGATGTAAAGCAACACCTCTTTGTCGTAGATCGTCGCAACGCCCTTCGCGGTGGCGACGATCTCGATCGAAACCGCGTCGGTCTTGTAGGCGAGCGGCTTGGTCCACTTACCCTTGCCCAACGCAAAGAACGGGAACGCCATCAGCGACCGTTCGCCGCGAACCTCCTTCAACAGCGGGCTATCGAGCGAAAACAGGTCGCCCTGTTGGATAGGCAAGCTCATGTGGTCCGCAGCCCCATCGGGTTCCGGCCGGTTGTCGAAAGCACGAAGATTAGGGCTGCTGCCCGGTGGCGCTCCCCTGTGATGGCCGATTTTACGGTCAAAGTTCGTGCTTTCGATAACCGGACGACGGCGTTGGCATCGCCATTCGTGCTTTCGGAAACCGACGGACGGGACAGCCCCCGCGGCCTTCTCACAAACGATCGATTATGAAGCGGGACCATGTGAGAAAGCATAGCAGGCGTGCAGCACGTATCAAAACACTTTCTCGATTGAGCTGGCTCGTGATAGGTGCGGACGGTAAGTTTTGAGAATAACCCATGCTGATTGGCTACGCCCGCGTCTCGACGCCCGAACAGGATCTAACACCTCAGCTCGACGCGCTCCGCGCGGTGGGTTGCGAGCGTACATTCACCGACAAGGCTAGTGGGTCCAATGCCAATCGTGCCGGCCTAGCTGAAGCCCTCTCGCATGCGCGCTCCGGCGACATACTGGTAATCTGGAAACTGGATCGGCTAGGTCGAACATCCAAGGGATTAATCGATCTCTCAATCGAGCTGGAGATGCGCGACATTGGTCTGCGCTCGATAACCGACGGTATCGACACGTCAGGAACGGCTGGCAAGTTCGTGTTCCGCATTCTCGCTGCATTAGCTGAAATGGAGCGTGATCTCATTCGCGAGCGCACTACAGCCGCACTGATAGCCGCAAGGCGCGAGGGGAGGGTCGGTGGGAGAAAGACAGTGATGACCTCCAAGCGTATTGAAGCAGCTCGAAGGCTGTTCGCGTCGGGGATGACGGTGCGCGAAGTCGCGCCGGCAATCGGCGTATCGGTCCCTACGCTCTACCGGCATTTTCCGGCGTCTGCGCAGGATGCAATCGGCGCGGAGAAGAAAGGCGACGATGCCTAAAAGAGATCTTTGCCGATCTTCGGCCGTATCAATCTTACTCTATAGCGGGCACAGCTCCGATCGCCCGGGACGGGACGAACCGGGCTCGAAGCATTCTAGCCGGCAACATTCCCGCCTTGCGTACCCTATATCACCTGAGGGCAGGAAAAGCCTGTCCGGAGAACAAGATGCCGCCCGAGGTGCCCGTCCATGCTTCCCCAGTCGCCATGCCCGACGATCATTTCGGAGCGGCACTGATCGAGCAGACGGCCGCGCTCAGCGCTTATGCCCGGCGGCTGACCGCGGGCGGTGCGGACGCCGACGACCTCTTGCAGGATACCCTGCTACGCTGCTGGAGCGCGCGGGCCAGCTTCGCGGCCGGGACGAGCCTGATTGCCTGGGCTCGAACCGTGATGAAGAACAACTTCCTCACCGGTCGTCGTCGCGCCCGCTTTCAGGCGGACCTTCCCGAGGAGGCGCGCGACCGGATGCTGAAGGTGGACGAGACCCAGAGCCTCGCCATCTGGCTGCGGGATGCGGATTGGGCGCTCGGCGAACTGCCGCCCCATCAGCGCGAGGCGGTGCTGCTGGCGAGCCAGGGCGCGTCGATCGAAGAGGCCGCGATGCGGCTCGGCGTTACCACAGGAACGGTCAAAAGTCGCATAGCGCGGGGCCGCACTCGGCTGCGCGCGCTCATCGAGGAGCGATCGACGCCGCTGTTGGCGGACAGAGACGGCCGGGACGAGGCCGCACCAGCGGCCGATCGGTCTGCCAGACCGAGAAAGAAGAAACGGGACTGGCGGGGCGTAAAGATCGGATAACTCTGTTTGTTGACATGGGGGAGGGCGGGGGATCTTTAAAGATTTTAGGCGACAAGGACATGACGACATGATTAGTTCCATAAGTTGCTCATTCTGGGCTTGTTCCTCGATGATTAGCGTTTAGGGGAGATATCGGTTTTTGATGAGCGTGCCGGGCCACAACCCCCCCTTTGAAGTCGGCGTCGAGTCCGCACGTTACGAGCTGCGCCAGTCTGGCGAAGGGCTCTGCCTTGCGATTGGCGGCGACTGGACCGCATTCGGACTGGGCAACCTGCCAACGGAAATCATGCGGTCGCTCACCGAAGGTTCCCGGCCCAAAGCGCTGGACGTTCAGAGCCTCGGTCACGTGGACAGTGCGGGTGCCTTGGCACTCGTCGAAGCGCTCGGCTCAACAGCGCCGCTGGAGGCCAGTGATCGTCAGGATCTTCGCCGGCTCGCGGATCTGGTGGGCGCACCGTCCGAAGCCCGCCAGGTTACCGAGCCCGCAGCCTCCGCCATTAACACGTTCTTTGCTCGTATCGGCAGGCAGGTTGAAAGATTCATAGGCCAAATCTGGGCGGTGATGGATTTCCAAGGGCGCCTGGTTGTCGCGCTAGGCCGGCACCTCAGGAACCCGAAGCGCTTGCGCCTGACACCGCTTTTCAGCGTGATGGAGCAGGCGGGCATCAATGCAATTCCGATCGTGATGATGATGTGCTTCTTCATCGGTGCGATCGTGGCGCTTGTCGGCGCCAACCTGCTTTCGACGTTTGGCGTTTCCGCCTTCACCGTGGAGCTGGTCGGCGTAGCCATCTTGCGAGAGTTCGGGGCGGTCATCGCCGCAATCCTGTTTGCCGGCCGGTCCGCTTCTGCTTTCGCGGCGGAGATCGGCGCAATGCGCATGAACCAGGAAGTCGATGCGATGAAGGTTATGGGCGTTGACGAATTCGACGCCCTCGTTGTGCCGAGGGTCCTTGCCGCGCTTCTGATGGTTCCGATCCTGACCTTCTGTGGCGACATCGGCGGCATCCTGGGCGGACTGCTGGTCAGCTGGGCTACGATGGACATCAGCCCGGTCTTCTTTCTCGAACGCACAGTCGACACCGTGAGCTTGACGCATTTCTGGATCGGGCTCGTCAAGGCGCCCTTTTTCGCCTTGGTGATCGCCGCCGCGGGATGCGGCAAGGGACTTGCGGTCAGCGGCGATACGGAAAGTCTCGGCAGGGGTGTCACCTCCGCCGTCGTCCAGTCGATTTTCCTGATCATCATGTTTGACGCGATCTTCGCCGTGATCTTCATGGAGCTTGATCTGTGACCGGCGATGCGCCCGATCGTGGAAGCGCAGCGCCGCCGATCCGCGTCACCGGTCTGCGAACGGAGTTCGGCGACACGCTTATTCACGACGATTTGAATCTCGACGTGAAGGCGGGGGAAATCCTCGGGCTCGTCGGCGGATCGGGATCAGGCAAGTCGGTTCTGCTAAATACGATACTCGGACTAAAGACGCCCGATGCTGGTAAAGTCGAACTGTTCGGCCATGACATTCAGGAGGGGGGCGAGCGCGACGAAGTCGAGCGGCGGATCGGGGTCCTTTTCCAGAACGGAGCGCTGTTCTCGGCTCTGACCGTGCAGGAGAATGTCGAGGCGCCGTTCCTCGAGCACTCAGACCTGCCGATGGAACTTGTTGGAAAGCTGGCTGCGCTCAAGATCAAATTGGCAGGACTACCCGAAGACGCCGGTGCGAAGAAGCCGGCGGAGCTGTCGGGCGGAATGAGAAAACGGGCCGGAATCGCGCGAGCGATCGCGCTCGATCCAGCGCTGCTCTTTCTGGATGAGCCGACTTCCGGTCTCGATCCGATTGCCGCAAATGAGTTCGACGAGTTGATCCGGACCCTGCGTGACGCACTTGGCCTCACCGTTTTCCTGATCACCCATGATCTCGATACGCTCCATGCAATCTGCGACCGGGTCGCCGTCCTCGCCGAAAGGAAGGTCATTGCCGTCGCGCCTGTGGAAGATCTCGAACGGTCGGAACATCCATGGGTAAGAGACTTTTTCCAGGGGCCGCGCGGGCGCGCCGCGCAAAGGACTTATAACTGATGGAGCGTCACGCCCACTACGCCTTGGTTGGTGTAATTTCGACAATCGTCTTCATTGCGGCTGCCGCCTTCGTGATCTGGCTCGGCAGTCTGCAAATCAACCGGAAGGTCGATGATTATCGGATCCTCTTTCGCGGACCCGTCCGAGGCCTGAGCGAGGGCGGGGAAGTCCAGTTCAACGGAATCAAGGTAGGCCAGATCGAACGGATCGATCTGGACCCACGCGACCCCAATCGGGTCATCACCGATATTCAGATCAAGGCTGGAACGCCGGTGCGCGATGATTCGATCGCCACTCTCGAAAGCGAGGGCATTTCCGGCGTAAGCATAGTCCAGATCAGCGCCGGCACACCCAGTCGTCCTTTGTTGAATAAGGTCTCGAAGGAGGAGCGCCCCGTCATCCGTAGCAAGGGCAATGCGCTCTCGTCACTCCTGCAGGGGGGCGGACAACTGATCCAGAAGGCTGCGGATGCGCTTGACCGCGTCAACCGTGTACTGTCCGACCGAACAATCGCCAATGCCGAGAAAACATTTCAGAACGTCCGGGAAACCTCAGACGCGCTCGTCGAGAACCGCGCAATGTTTGATCGTGCAAGTTCGGCACTGGCCAAGCTAGACCTTGCCGCGACGGACATCCAGGACGCGGCGCGATCCGTGCGCACCATCGCCAACGGCGACGGGCGCCAGGCCTTCTCCGACATTTCCGATGCTGCCGCTGAACTAAAGCTCGGGATCCGCGACGCGCGCGGAGTCATCGCAAAGCTGGACACGCAGAGCAGCGCTATCGGGACGACAACCTTGCCTAACATCAACGCAACAATGCTAGAGCTCCAGGAAACAGCGAAATCACTGGATGGCCTGATACGCGACGTGCGGCGCGATCCGCGCGCCACGCTGACAAAGGGCTCTGGCAAGGAACTGGAGTTACCACGGTGAACCGGATCGGGAAAATCGCTCCCTTGGGCCTCGCCTTGCTGCTCGGCGGTTGTGTGGGCTCACTGCTCGGCGGCGGGAAGCCCGACAATCTTTTTCGGCTGGAAACCGCTCTTGATCCGCCTGTACAGCAAGCATCCGCCCCCGCTACCCGCAGGGGTGTCATTTTCCTGCCGATCGACTTCGCAGCCGAGGCACGAAGCGATCGGATTCTTGTCAGCCGCGGGGCTGAAACCTTGTACCTCAAGGATGCCCGGTGGGTCACTCCGGCGCCGGACATGCTGGCTGGACTGGCAAGAACCGTGTTCGCCGCGCAGGCATCCGAAATTCTGCTGACGACACCGCGCCAGGCAGCCGGCGTCGATTATGCTCTTCAGCTATCGGTCGATCGGTTCGAGGCCGTTTACGCACCCGCAGCGGGTAAAAAGGACCCGCCGGTCGTGCGCGTGGAGGGCGAGGCGCGCCTGTTCCGCATGAGCGACCGGACGGTGGTGGCGACCCGCCGCTTCGAGGCCGATGCTCCGGCGCAGGACAACCGGGTGAGTGCGATCGTCTCGGCGTTCAGCGTGGCCACGGATCAATATCTCGTCCAGCTCGTCGAATGGACGAGGGTCCGTACTCAATCAAGCAGTCCGTAGTGACGTAAATTGTGCCCGAGTTTTTCTCGGGCGTTTTGCCCCGAAAACTTGAATGGAAGTGCCAAGCTATGATTATTGGTACGGAGATTTCAAACTGCCATGGTAATTTGATTGCAACGTTCAAACGCCTATTGCGTTACGTGCGCATGCTATCACGTATTCCCAAACTGGCGCTTATGGCCATTTTAGTTCTTCCAGCAACCGCTCAGGCTCAAGAAGTGCGTCCAACGACCCCATCCACGGAGGAGGACAAGAGGCCCGTTGCTAACACCTTGAACAAGGCGGGCGACATCGCGACCCAGCCAGTGCGCGACGTGGGCGCCAAAAAACGCGAAATACCTCCCGTTTTAGAACGCGCTGCTCAAGACCCATATGCGACTACTGGGGCGCGTACATGCTCCCAGATCAGCGCTTCCATGGCCGAACTCGGCGAGGTCCTTGGCCCAGACTATGTGCCGGGACATGGCACGAAGGAAAATCGCGCTGGCAAGCTCGCCGAAGCCGGCGGTAAGACGGTCGTGAACGCGCTCATCCCGTTTCGCGGGCTAGTTCGGGAGGTGAGCGGGGCGGCACCGGCAGAACGCCGCTACAATGCCGCGCTGGACGCGGGACTTGTCAGGCGCGGCTTTCTTCGCGGACTGGCCGTTGCACGCGGTTGCAAACTGACTACCGCTCGGCCGATAAAGGGATGATAAAGTTGGATACCTCCATTTTAGAGGGCATAGCGTGGATGGTACGCTAAACAACGCTTAGGGCGAACAATCAGCGAACGTTCAGGCGACGCGGCTATCGGGCGGCAGATTGAGGACCTTGCGGCCAGCGGAAGCGGCGGCGTCCATGTAGATCGTGTTCCAATGACGATCGCGGCGATGACCAGGTTGAGGCCGGATGCCCGATATTGTTGCGCCTCATGGCTGCGGTCGATGATACGGCCCTGGCGGAAGGTGTAGATCGCCTGCGTCAGGGCATGGCGTTGTTCGCTGTTGTTGAGGCCGGGATGGCATCGCCGACGCAGATCGGGGTTTTCGAGCCAGTCGAGCATGAACAGCGTCCGCTCGATCTTGCCGATTTCCTGTAGCGCGACGTCGAGCTGGTTCTGCCGCTCATAGGCGGCGAGCTTCGGGAGCATGATCGATGGGGCGACGTGGCCGGCCTTGATCGATCCTACGAGGCGCAGCACGTCATCCCATTGCTCGCCGATGATGTCGGTGCGGATACGCTTGCCCAACAGCGGGGTGATGGACGGATAGGCCGTGACCGGCGCGATCGGCGCGAGCCGTCTGTCGGGAAAGTCGCGCAAGCGCGGGCAGAAACGAAATCCCAGCATGGCGCACAGGGCGAAGACATGATCGGTCGCCCCGCTGGTGTCGGTGTAATGCTCGGCGATTTTCAGTTCGGTGCCGTGGCTGGTGAGGCCGGCCTCAGACCCGGTTCTTGCGCTCGATCGGCAGCAAGTCTTGGGCTAAAGACGGTGATGCGGCGCGTGAAGTCGCGCCGGCGATCGGCGTGTCGATACCTACACTCTACCGACATATTCCGGCGTCGGCGCAGAATGGGATCGGCGCGGAGGGAGAAGGGGATGAATCCCAGCAATGAAGTATTGGGCGAGGCCCTTGGTCTTCTCGATCTGACGCTAAGCCCAGTAGGAACGATCAAGCCTGATGCGAGACCAGGGAAGGATTGCTAACGGCTAAGCCGCTGCCGAAGACGATCGCATCCTCGACAAAGCCGGTGCCGGTCTGGCCAAAACGCCGCATGGACCACCTGCGCGCCGCAAGGCCGGCGTGGGAGGACGCCAGCGCTGCGCCAACTGCAATAACAGCACCCAACACGCGCTTGTCGCGCGGCGCCAGCGCAGCACCCGCGTAGGCTGCGGTGACACTGCGAACGGCCAGACCGATGGGCACCGTACGATCGGGCGCTGTCTTCATCTTGTCGCCCGCCATCTCGGCTGCCGCCATGACAGCAGTGCCGGCGGCGATGATCGGGTTCAGCATCAATTCCTGGAGCGGAAGGTGGGGCGCGATCTCCTGCCGGCGGGTGGCCGTGGCAATCACGGCCAGCGGGGTCATGCCGCGCTGACCCGCCACCAGACCGATAAGGAAGGAACGTAGCATCTGACTTCTCCAACAAGGAACGAGGAGTTTTTCAAGCGGCCTTTGACCCTCGGGAACGCGTGCTATGCTGCGCCAGGATGGAAACCAGATCGCGCACGCTCTCGCGCAGCGCATCGACGCCCTCAGCGTTGTAGCCGTTCGCCATAGTCTCAGGAACGTGCAAGGCTTGGCTCCGAAGCGTCTCGCCCCGTTCCGTCAGCGTGACCAAAACGCGCCGCTCATCGTTCGGGTCGCGGGCGCGGGAAAGCAAACCCGCACCCTCCATCCGCTTAAGCAGCGGGGTCAGCGTGCCGCTGTCGAGATAGAGTCGTGCACCCAGAGCCCCTATCGTCTGCGGCTGCTGTTCCCACAACACCAGCATGACGAGATATTGTGGATAGGTGAGATTCAACTTCCTCAACACCGGGCCATAGAGGCGGCCCAACAGATTGGTCGCTGCATAGAGCGGGAAGCAGATTTGGCGGTCGAGCAGGAGCGGATCTTCCTCCAACCCCAAGGTCAGCCGCGCGTCGCTCACCGCGTGGTCACGTCGAGTTGAACGTCGATATTGCCTTTCACCGCGTTCGAATAGGGACAGACGGCATGAGCAGCCTGAACGATCTTCTCGGCTGCCGCCTGATCGACGCCCGTGATCGCAATGCCAAGCGTTACGGCGAGCCTGAAGCCACCCCGGTCGTCGGGGAGCAGCCCCACTTCGCCGGTCACCTCGACGTCCTCGTCGCGAACCCTGTCGGCCTGCACACGGGTCACATGAATGACCGCATTCTCGAAGCACGCGGCATAGCCGGCCGCGAAGAGCTGTTCGGGGTTGGTGGCACCGCCTTTGCCGCCAAGTTCCTTTGGCATCGCCAGTTGCAGATCGAGGATACCGTCTTCGCTGCGAACGGTCCCGCTGCGTCCTCCGATAGCCGTGACCTTGGTAGTGTAGAGATGGCCCATAGGTTCTCCTGCCAGATTTGCGATTCCTATTGCTGGCGATTTAATCGCGCGCAAGGCATTATCGTTGGCAGCGACGCTAGTCGTCTCCTTCTGCGGACACTGACGGCTGGCATGGGCTAGCGGTCTTCGGGCCCCTCCCAGCCGAGCCCGAGCGCCTTATGAAGGCCCACAAACGCCCGAACGAACTGTCCCTGCGCTTCCACCGCGGAGATGTCCGCCGTCAGCGCCGCGCGTTCTGCGTCTATGGACGACGTCAGCGGTGCGGCTCCGCGCTCGAACCGCTGGGCTGCGAAGCGAGAAGACTGCCGGGCGCCCTCGGCGCTCCGGTAGCTCGACAGGAGGGTCGCGCGCAGAGTGCCGAAGCGCGACAGGCTCGTCTCGGCATCGGACAGGGCGGCAAGAACGGACTTGCGATACTGGGCCTCCGCCTCGTCCCGTCCGGCGCGGGACTGCTCCACCCGGGCGCGATTGCGGCCGAAGTCGAGAAAGCTCCAGTTGATCCGCGGCAACAACAGGCTCGACACATTGTCGGTATCCAGGACGTCGCCGATATTCGGGCCGCCAAGTCCGATGATTCCCATGATGCTGACCGAGGGGAACTGGCGCGCCACGTCGACGCCGATCTGCGCGGTGCCAGCGGCCAGTCGCCGTTCGGCGGCCCGGACGTCGGGCCGGCGCCGCAGCATCGCCTCAGGATCGCCGATCGCGACGCTCGCGGGGACGGAGGGGATGGCCCCGGGGGAGGAGAGGGTGGCATCATGTGCACCGGGCTCGTCGCCCGTGAGCAGCGCAAGCTGGTCGAGCGTCACCGCGATCTGGCCTTCCAGCGGTAACAGGCCGCCTTGCGTCCGGTTGAGTTCGGTGCGCAGGCGGACGACGTCGTCGCTCGACGACGCACCGCGCCGCTCGCGCTGCTCAAGAAGAGCAAGCGACTGCGCCAGCAGCGCGGAGGATCGGCGCGCCAGCACCAGCCGCTGCTGGAGTTCCCGCAACGTCACGTAATTGTCGGCGATCTCGGCGGAGAGGCGGACCTGCGCGTCCGCCATGTTGGCACGCGCCGCGTCGGCCTGCGCGGAGGCGGCTTCCGCGGCGCGGCGGCGCCCGCCGAACAGGTCGATCTCCCAGGAGGCGTCGAGGCCCGCGTTATAGAACTCGGCCTTGATCCGGTCGTCCTGCTCTCCCTGTGAGGAGAGGGCGAGAGATCCGGCGGGGAGATCCGCAATGATGGCGGTCCCAGTGGCGGATACCGTGGGCAACCGGTTGGCCCGTTGCTCACGCGCGGCGGCGCGGGCCTTGCGCACTCTCGCCTCTGCGATCGCAACATCGGGACTGGCGGCGAGCCCACGCTCGACGAGCGCATTGAGGCGCGGGTCAGCCATCGCCTCCCACCACCGCGCCAGCGGGGGCTCGGCAACAGTCTGGGCAGGGTCGGCGCGGCGGAACGCCGCACCCGCTCTTTCGGCACTCGCGACGGGACGTGGTCCCGCATAGTCGGGTCCGACCGTGCAGCCGGCAAGCAGGAACGGGACAGGGATCAGGAAGCGGATCATCAATGCATGGCCATCTGGGTGCCGGAGGGGATGGGGCGGAGGAACAGCGCCAGCGGCGTCGTGATGGCGATCGCAATCGCGAGGACGACATAGAGGTCGTTATAGGCCATCACGGTCGCCTGCTGGAGCATCTGGCCCGCCAGCTGACGATACGCCCCGGCTTCGCCGGCCGCCCCCGCCATCGCGCGACCGAACCATTCCTGCGTCGCCGCCGCGTTCGCGGACGCTGATTCGGCGAGCCGATTGAAATGCAGGAAGGTTTGGCGATCCTGAAGGGTTGCCATCATCGCGAGACCGATGGACCCGCCCAGGTTGCGGCCCGCATTGAAGAGGGCGGACGCATCGCCCGCGTCCTCGGGCGCGACGGCGCTGATCGCCGCTTGGTTGAGGAACATCATCGCGAAGATCTGGCCGAACCCCCTGACCAGCTGCGATCCGACGAGGTCGCCGCCGGCGGTGTCCGCCGTCATGCTCCAATCCATCGCGCAACTGATTCCGATGGCGACCATGCCGATGATGACGGCCACGCGGACATCGAGATATTTGAAGGCGAGCGGGAGAAACGGCATCATCAGCAGCGCGGGGACACCGGACACGAACACGACCTGCCCGGACTGCAGAGCGCTGTAGTCGGCCATCACCGCCAGGAACTGCGGGATAAGGAAGGTCACTCCGTAGAGAACGACGCCGATTACAAGGCTCAGCACGAACACGCTGCCAAAGGCACGACTGAAGATCAGCGACAGCTTCAGGACCGGCTGCGACGCTCTCACTTGGCCGATGACAATGAGGGTGAACCCGAAAACCGTGGCGATGGCGAGCTTGATGATCATCGCCGATTCGAACCACATCTCCCGCTGCCCCTCCTCCAGCATGACGGTGAGCGAGCCGAGCCCGATCGCAAGCCCCGCAATGCCCAGCCAATCGGCGTTCCGCAGTTGATCGAGGCGCAGGCGCTCATGATCGAGGCCGACGAGCAGCAGCACAGCCAGGCCGGCGCACACGGGAACGTTCAGGAAGAACGCATAGTGCCAGCTGTAATTGTCGGTCAGCCAGCCGCCGATGATCGGGCCGAGCACGGGTCCGAGGATGGCTGTCCCGCCGAAGGCCGCGGTCCCGATCGGCTGCTGTGAGGGCGGCAGCCGCGTGGCGATGATCGTCATGGCCGTAGGTATGAGCGCGCCGCCGGTGAAACCCTGACCGACGCGACCGGCGATCATCATGGGCAGGGTCGTCGAGAGGCCGCAGATCACCGAGAAGCCGGTGAACGAAACGGCGGCGGCGAGCAGGAAATTTCGGAGCCCCAACAGGCGCACCAGAAAGGGGCTGAGCGGAATCATGACGATCTCGGCGACCAGGTATGACGTCGCCACCCAGGTCCCCTCCGTCCCGCTGGCGCCGATCTCACCCTGGATCGTCGGGAGCGCCGCGTTGACGATCGAGATGTCGAGCAGCGCCATGAAGGACCCGATCGTGCCCGCGGCGACCGCAAGCCAGTCCCGTGCGCTCGCGCGTTGACGGGTCATCACCGCTGGGCCTGCGCCTCGCCGCGCCGCAGCCGCTCGCTCTCCTCCTCAATCCGCTTGCGGCTGCCCTTCGCACCGATGGTGTCGATCGCGACCTCTACCGAGAGACCAGGCCGCAGCACCTTGCGCGCCTCGGGTCCTGCCTCGATGCTGATTCTCACCGGCACACGCTGGACGATTTTCGTGAAGTTGCCGGTCGCGTTCTCGGGAGGCAGCACCGAGAATTGCGCGCCGGTGCCGGGCGCGAAGCTCTCGATCCGGCCGCGCAGCTCGGCTCCGTCCAGCGCATCGACCTTGATGGTCGCCGGCTGGCCGACGCGCATGAGGGCGACCTGGGTCTCCTTGAAGTTCGCCTCGATATAGAGCTGGTCCGCCGGCACAATCGACATGAGCCGGGTCGCGGGCTGGACAAACTGACCCACCCGCACCGCCTTGTCGGCAACCACGCCGTCAATGCTGCTGCGAAGCTCGACAGCGCCAAGGTCGGTTGAAGCGCGGTCGAGTTGCGCTTGCGCGGTTTCCCTTTGAGCCAGAGCCTGACCGATGCGGGCATTCTGCGTGTCCAGCCCGCGCCTTGCCGCCAGATAGGTGGCCCGTTGGGCGCGCAGGTTGGCGACCGCGCGATCGCGCTCGAGCACCAGGGCCGCCAGCCGCTCGCCCGATTCCGCCCCGGACCGAGCGAGCGGCTCGTAGCGCCGGACCTCCGCGGCTGCGGCCTCGGCGGCGACTTCGGCGGCGGAAACTTGCGCCGCCGACTGCGCGATGGCCGCGCGCTGCTCGTCGAGCGTGCTGCGTGCCGTCCGAATGCCGGCGACGGCCGAAGCGACCTGCGCCTGCGCCTGTGCAACACTTGCACGATAGTCCCGCGGATCCAGTACGGCCAGGAGTTGCCCGCGTCTCACGGGCTGATTGTCACGCACGAAAACCCGCTCGACATACCCGCCCAGCTTGGGAGAAACCGTCACGAAATCGGCCCGCACATAGGCATTGTTCGTCGATTGATGATACTGCCCGCGTTCACGATAATTCAGATACCAAGCGGCGCCTGCGACAATGCCGGCCACGAGCGCTACGATCAGGACGTAACGGATGACCGGATATCGCTTGAGAAGACCGGGTTTGCTCGCCGGATCTCCGTCATCGCTCTTTGGCCGATCGCCGCGCCCGGCTCCTTCATCGTCATGCTCAGGTGCGTCTGCTTCCAAATCCCTGCGATCTGCCACTCTTCGCCCTTGCGATATGTAAACCGTTCCGTATCATAGGATGTAGTCGGGCTGATTTCCAACCACGAACTTGGTTTGGAAAGTAGGCGAGTGGTTGGCGAAAAAGGCACGGTAATTCGGCTGATCGGCCTGGCCGCGCTAGGCGGGTGCGCTCTCTCGGCATCGAATGCCCATGCACAGGCCGACGAGCGTGTCGAAGACGATCGCTCCCGCATCACGATCGGTGTCGGTGCCGCAACCTTGCCGGACTACGAGGGTTCCGACCAGAACAGCGTAACTCCCGGAGCCGTGATCGTCGGCAAGATCGCCGGGCACGACGTATTCACACGCGGGACCCAGCTCTACGTCAACCTCGTGCCTAGCGGGGATGGACCGCGGACGAATTTCGAGCTCGGTCTGATCGGCGCGGCGCGGCTCGACCGCACCAACAAAGTCGATAACCTGCAGGTCCGTGCGCTCGGGAAGATCGACACTGCATGGGAAGCCGGTGGCTACATCGGTGTGAGCCGTACCGGAGTCGTTACGAGCGATTACGATACGCTGACGGTGCGGGTCGCTTACGTTCACGACGTCTCCGACGTCCACGACAGCTACGTCATCACCCCCCAGGTCAACTATACGACGCCGCTCTCGCCCCGAACGCTCGTCTCGATCGGAGCGTCGGCTGACTATGTCGGAAAAGGCTATGGGCGCACCTATTTCGGCGTGACGCCCGCGGGCGCGCTCGCGAGCGGGCTGCGGGCGTATTCGATCAACGACTCAGGGTGGAAGCGCTACAATCTGACGGCGTTCGCGGTTCAGAGCCTGAGCGGGGATCTCCGTCGTGGGCTCGGCATAGGAGCCGGCATACTCTACGGCCGGATGCTCGGTAGGTATAAGCGCAGCCCGATCGTCATGGACGTCGGCGACGCCGATCAGTTCTCGGCCGCAGCCGGGCTGACGTACACCTTCTAGACCGTACACGCGGGCATCGAGACGAGCCCGCTTCAGGCGAATTCACAGAGAAACTCGCACTGTGCCGCACATACGACCGTGTCAGGGCTATCCTGCCATGCCTCGATCTGCGCCACCGCCACTCGCCTGCCGATCCGCCGCACCTGTGGACGCGCGATCACCGGTGCCAGCCGCATCGACGCCAGGAACTGCACATTCATGCTGATGAGGCGCGGAATACTGTCATGGTCCAACTGGCGCGCCAGAACGACGCCGCAGGCGAGCTCAAGAAACGCTGTGACTGCGCCGCCGTGAAGTGCCCGCACCACCGGGTTGCCGATGAGGTCGGACGTAGGCGACAGCGTCCAGAGCGTGCCCTCTTCGGTTACGTCGATCATTTTGCCGAGTTTCGAGCTGAAGCCCGACGTGGCCACAATCACGGCTGTCCGCATATCGGCGCTCACGCCGCAACCCCTCGATTGATCGAGAAAACGCCCTGAGCCGCGGCGAACACCTCGGCCGGATCGGTGTCCCAAACCTCCGCACGCACGAATGTCATGATCTCGGACACTCGATAACAGTGTGCCCACGCCGTCACTGGCGAGCGGGCCGTTGGTAGACGAATATGATCGATCTTGAGGTTGAGAGTGGATATCGACACCCGCTCCAGCCGGGACATCACGGCGGCGCCGCATGCGTGATCTATAAGGCTGGCGATCGCTCCGCTCGCAATCCCGCCGTTGGACCCGCTCAGATCGGGACGCCAAGGCAGTCGCAGAGAACACAGGCCATCGCCCACCGAAAGGAGACGGAAACCCAGCTCTGCGCTCCACGGAATGATGATGCCCGTGGCATTGGCGTCCTCCGGCACGGTGATCTCACCTCCAGCATTCACAAATGAGCGTTCCAACCAGTCCCCGTCCAGTCAAGAGCGTAAAAAAGAAAACGGAACCGTTAGGTTTACATATCCATGTGCCGCACTTAGTGGTTGGTCAAGGCTATGGAGACTCGCTCGAACCGCCTGCTGGTGTTCTCGGTGATCGGTGCCATTGCCGTCGCTCTGTTCGCGTTTGCGTTCTGGCTTCTCGCGGCCAGGAATCCTGATGGTCGAGAGTATCTGATCCGCTTCAAGAACAGCGTGACAGGCGTCAAAAACGGGTCGCCCGTCACCTATGCTGGCGTTTCCGCGGGCCTGGTAACAGCCGTACGATTCGACGGCCAAGACCCTTCGACCGTGCTTGTTACCGTCCGTCTCAACCCTGAGATACCGATCGTAGAAGGCGTCAAGGCGCAGATTTCAAGGTCCTTCATTGGCGGGGACGCAACCATCATCCTGGACGGCGGACAGAGGGGGGCGTCGCCAATCGCGGCAACCAATAGTGAGCCCCTTCCGGTCATTCCTGAAAAGAAGGGCGGGCTTCTTGGTTCAGGCGGTGACCCGGTCGCGCTGATCGAAAAGATCAGCCGCTCGGTCCATAACATTTCGGCCGATCTTGATGAGAAGGGGCAGCAGCGGACCCGCGAGCGACTGGCCGAACTGAGCGCCAAGACGGCGGTTTGGCCTACCAAGGCGGCTCGACTGGCTGACGGGATAGCCGGCGCGGGAGACGGAATGCTCGGGGTAGGCAACTCGATCGCGGGTGTCGGCGAGCGCGCCGCCCGCATCCGCGCCAAGCTGGAAGCGCGTCGCGATGCCAGCCTTGGAATCGATGACAAGCTGCGCAGCGCTCGGCGCGCGGCGGAAGAGTTTCGTGGCGACGTGGAGTCTCTGCGCCCGGCCGTTCGCGCCCTCGAAGGCCGAAGTCGTGTGGTTACAGAGTCCGTTCGCTCGGCGCGATCCACTACACAGCGCCTCGGCGACCAGGTCGAACGCGTTGATCGCGAAGGACTCCAGCTGTTCGGGGCGCCAAAGTTGCCCGATTATAATTCAGCACAACAGTCGCCACCACCATCGCGCTAGCGCCAGCGTTTCGTGGTACGAGGGACGCTCATCCTCGGGACCGCCCCCGATTGTATTCAGGTCCCTCCCAAAATTGAACAAGGCGGTGGCCGTGAGCGCATGAGCAGGACATGGTGGTGCATCTTGGCAACCGGTCGCAGATTTCAGCTTCAGCGACTATCAGGCATCGCGGAGGCGAGATTGAAATGAAGGGGCGAGGAAGCGGCAAGCGGGGCGGTAGGACTGGCAGGCCAACGACAGAGGCAGCGATCCGACTGACCTCCCATATCCTGCAAAGCGCTCGTGAAATGTTCTTCGAACATGGCTTTGACGGCGCGAGCGCTGACATGATCGCCGAGCGTGCAAAGATCTCGAAGCGGACCCTTTACGCCAGGTTCGGCAGCAAAGCGCGTATGTTCGAAGCTGTGATCCTCGACGAGATTGACACGCAACTTCGGGCACTGGAGCCGGCCGTCGATGCGGATCTTGCTGTCGTGGACAGGCTGCAGTCGATCGCCGATGTGCTTCTCGAGTGGCTGCTTACGCCACGCATCGCTTCAATGGAGCGTGTCGTGATCGCGCAGGCCGTGCGCTTTCCTGCGCTTGCCGCCAACATTCACGAGTTCGGCTTTCAGCGCGCCGCTCAGTGGGTGGCGAGCATTCTCGGGGCTGCTGCCGCCAAGGGTGAACTCGATCTACCGGATCCCGTTTTCGCCGCTGAACAGTTCGTGACCCTCGTGGTCGTCGCACCGATGCGCCGCGCGGCGCTCGGCCTCGCCCCTCCAGCCTATGACGAAAATGCCCGCGCCCGAGTGAGACGGGGCATCGAGCTTTTTATTATTGGCTGTCTACCTCCCGCACTCGGAACCGAGAGTATGCAATGACCGAGGTCGCAGATGACATTCCGTTGAGTGAGCGGGAAAGATTTGGAGAGCTCGCGCGAATCTTCGCACGTCACGGACTCGGTGGCCTCGCCTCACGCGTCGGCTTGGCGAGCGGTCCGCCGACATGGCCGGTCGAGCCCGACGCACCCACAAGAGTAGTCGCACTTCTTCGCGATCTAGGTCCGGTCGCAATAAAGCTGGGCCAGCTTCTCGCCACACGTGGCGATCTTCTGGGGCCGGACTGGGTGAGTGCGCTATCGACATTACAGGATCAAGTTCCTGCGGTACCATTCCACGAGATCGAACCCGAACTCGTCTCGTCTCTCGGGGCGCCCGTTGCTGATGTTTTCGCGCGTTTCGATCCGAAACCAATCGCCGCGGCGTCGATTGCCCAGGTGCACGGTGCAGCCCTTTTCGATGGGACCGAAGTTGTCGTCAAGGTGCGCCGCCCGGGAATAGCGACCCGCGTCGACGCCGACCTGAGATTGCTACGACGACTTGCGCGTCTGGCCGAACGGCGCTCGCCGGAACTGCGGCGGCTTAAGATTGACGAACTGCTGCGCTTCTTCGCCGAGAGCCTGTCTCAAGAAATGGATCTGAGCGCCGAAGCGGCAGCATGTGAGGGGATTGGGTCATTTCTTGACACGCTAGGCGTGAGGACACCGAAGTTCTTTTGGGATTATGTCGGCCGCCGCGTCAACGTCCAGGAGCGGCTTGAAGGAGTCTCGGTGCGCGGCGTCCTTATTGCAGTAAACGAGGTAACAGACGCGGCCGCAATTGCAGGCACCTACGCGGACGCCATATTGCGCATGATCATCTTTCACGGCCGATTTCACGCAGATCCTCATCCCGGGAACGTATTCGTTCTTCCAAGCCGAAAGATCGCCTTCATCGACTTCGGCGCCACCGGAACGCTGACTCCAAACCGTCGCTCGGAGCTGGTCACCCTGGTCCTAGCCATCGCGGGAGAAAATCCGCGCGCGGTCGCGGATGTGCTGATAAACTGGTCAGGCGACCGGACCGTTGAGGTGGATGGGTTGCAAAGGGATCTTGAGTCTTTGATCGGTCAATTTCGTGGCGCTGTCTTGAAACAGGTTGATCTGTCCGAGATATTCTCGCGCGTGTTCACGTTACTGCGCCAATACCGTCTGGCATTGCCGCCCGACCTTGCTTTGCTCCTGCGCACATTACTGACCGCCGAGGGATTGGTACGGACTCTAGACCCAGAGTTCGATATCGCGGCTAGGGCGATGCCGATCGCCCGCGAGCTTGCGCGCGAGCGAATTAGTCCTGCCGAACTGAGAAAAGGTGGGCGCCGCCTGGCAACAGGGATCGGCCGCTTGGCCGCAGCCTCTCCCGACCTGATTGGACTGGTGGAGAAAGTAGCAAAGTCAGGTACAATCCCGGTTCACGTGTCATTACCATCACCGAACAAGGAGAGGCCGTCGCCCCAAAGAGATATACTCGCTGCCGGTCTGATCGTAGGCGGAGCGGTTCTCTTTAGTCAACAAATATACATATCGCTAGCTTCATGGGGAATTGCTGTGGTCATATTGGCACTTACTAGAAAACGATAGATTTTACTGGTTGTATCCTCATCGAATTATGCCATCATAAAAAGGTGTTCAAAACGCTGGGCCAGGCCGCCGGGAGCTATGCGGCCCGGCCCAGCTAGGTTCACCTTCCCGCAAGCCCGGAGGGTGTGAGTGACTTGCCGGTGGTGAGTTCGTTTTCCAGCACGGGAACAGCCGTGCCGGCGATCTGCTGCAGCGCTGGGTCGGTGCCGTCTTGGGCGTATCCCTTGTGGATTGCCCACGCCGCTTGTTGCACCTTCGCCGACTGGGTGAGATAAAGGTTATCGAAAGCGCTCTTCGGTGCCTTTTGCAGCAACTTGACAAGAGCAGCGCGGTCGGCCGACAACGCTGACGATGGTGCCTTGATCGTGCGCTGATCGTTTTTGAGCGCTGCCATCAGTGCTTTCTGGCTGCTTTGTGCCTCGGCTAGGACGCGCTTGGCGTAGGATTTGACGTCGTCCCGCTGCGCGCGCGTTGCGGCAAGCTGGGCAGCCTTTATCTGATAGACGTTCGCGTCCGACGCGGCGAGAACGTAGTTTGGGCCGCTTTGGCTGGCAATCGGCTCTACCCCGACATCCGCGCTGGTCATCGTTCCTGACGTGGATGGGGCAACTGCTTGGGCGAAAGCCGGAACCGACACCAAAGAAAGCAGCGCGGCGGAGATCACGATCTTCATCATTTTCCTTTCTGGTGGCTTATCTTGATAATTTGAATTCAAGTCCGCAAACGAAAAGGAAACCGGTTGGTTCCTTTTGTGGATCGGCTCAGAGTCTTCTCTGATTGGGGCCTAGTGGGTCAAGCTGCTTTCTCGACTTTATGATCATTCCCATGGATCACTCGCTTCTCTCCGCGGTCGGCGCAAGGCCGCCGCATAATGGGGTCATGGAGAGCGAGACGTCTCAATCTGTTTCGCGACCTTCAGCTAAGCTGAGGTTCCGGACTCTAAGCGAGATCGTCTTGCCCTTCGTCCCCATGGGAACGACACGGCCCGCCTTGTCAGGCGGGATTCGGTTCAGGCCTCCTCATGCTGCCAGTCCGGTGAGCGGTTTGCGCCAGCGGAACTCGCTGTGGTCGGTCCACATACGGTGCATGATGACGGCAAGCTTGCGGGCGACCGCGACGCGGGCTTTCGCCATACCGCGCCGCTTTGCGACGTTCATGCCCCACGCCTTGAGGGCCGACCATTTCTTGCAGCGGGTCAACAGCGTGTGTGCCGCCTCGTAGAGCAGGGTTCGGGCCAGCTCGTCGCCGCATCGGCTGATGCGTCCTTGCACATCGGTTTCGCCTGACTGATAGCGCCTCGGAGTTAGGCCGAGATGGGCGCCAACGTCGCGTGACCGCCGGAAGCGCTCGGGTTGATCCACGGTTGCACGGAACGCCAGTGCCGTCAGCGGCCCAACGCCGGGTACCGTCATCAGTTGTCGGCAGATTGGTTCGACGCGAACCGATTCCAACGCGCGCCGTGTCAGCCGCTCGAGTTCGCGGTACATGGTCGCGATGATCGCCAGCAGTGGCTCGGTTATATCGGTCAACGTCGGATCCGCATCAGCCAACTCGCGTACCCTGGCCGAGAACAGCTTGCGCCCCGGTGATCCCAACTTGAGCCCGCTTTCCCGCAAGACTGCCCGCACTGCGTTCTCCATATCGCGCAACTTGCAGAGCACCGTCCGGCGAGCCACCAGCAATGAACGCGCCATTCTCGATGGAACGCTCTTGACGTGAACCTGGCGATACCACCCGGTACGGATGATTTGTGCCAGGCCCCGGGCATCATTGCGGTCGGTTTTGTTCGGCATCGCTCCCATCGCGGCTTTCGCCTGGCGGGTTTCGATGCACAATGCCGGAAAACCAGCCCGCGTCAGTCCCTGGTGCAGCCAGGCCGACTGCGAACAGGCCTCGAGGCCTATCCGCTCCATCGGCAAATCTACCAGGTTGAACGCCGAAATCAGGCTTTCCGGATCGCTGGCCGCGCGTAGTTCGCGGACGATCGTGCCCGTACCATCGACAATACAGATCGCTGTCTCTTCCAAAGACACATCCAGCCCGGCATAATAGCTCATGGTTGCTTCTCCTCATGGTTGTGGCCGATCACACGGACCACGTTCTACCATTTGCGAGGAGCAGCCACTCCACCGACTCGTCGTGGAGCCCCAATCACCCCATCTGTTTGGAAAATCAGGGGTGAGCGTTTCGGCGTAGGAGATTGCCGCCCATGGCGACGAGGATCATGGCCTTCGAGACGTCAATGCGCTTCTCGTAATCGCGGACCAATCGGCGCCATCGGATCATCCAGCCAAAGGTCCGCTCAACGACCCAACGCCGGGGCAGAACCTTGAAGCCCTGCTGCTGATCGCTGCGTCGAATGACCTCGACGACGAAATCCAGATAGCTTGCTTTGTCCATGAGTTTGAGGCGGTCATAGGCGCCATCGGCGAAGAGATGTTTGATCCAGGGCCAGCGTTTGCGGATGCCATCGAGGATGGTCTGGGCGCCCGCGCTGTCCGAAATGTCCGCAGTGGTCAGGTTGACCATCAGCAGCCGTCCATCGGTATCGACGGCGATATGTCGCTTGCGCCCGACAACCCTCTTGCCTGCGTCGAACCCACGCTTTTCTGCCGATGGCGCCTTGATCGACTGGCTGTCGATCACTGCTGCGCTCGGACTGGCCTCCCGCCCTTGGCGCTCGCGATCTAGCATCAGTTCGATGTCGTGGATTGTCTGGAACAGGAACCTGCGAGCCAGTTCCCGGAACCAGCCATAAACCGTCTGCCATGCCCCGAAATGGATCGGCAGCATCCGCCAGCCACAGCCCGATCGAACAAGGTAGCGCACGGCGTTGATTACCTCGCGAAAATCCACCTCGCGTGGACGGCCCCGCCGCCCCGGTCTGGGCATCAGCGGCGCCAGGCGATCCCATTCCTCATCGGTCAGATCACTGGGATAGCGCTTCGTCTTCTTGGCAATCTGGGCCATGCGCCCTCGGCTCTGATGGGTCCACATCCAGAGCCTGAATCAGACGCAGAGCCTCACGACAACCCCCGTCAACGATTTTCCAAACAGCCTCTTAGCGATATGACGCGGTTTAGGCCATACAGGCAGAACCTTCGGGCCATCGGATGGCTTCCGTTATCGGCCGCAGCAGGCAATCATGCGTCAACCACTCACCCGTCCTTACAACGCCGTCAGCGGCTCCGGTCCTTATCGCGCGGCGCCGGGGTCGCGGGCCCGATTTCGCCGTCTAGCGATCCGCCCGCTTTGATCCGATCCGCGACGAGCTGGCGCGTCGCCCCCCCAATCGCTCCGACCATGCGCGCGCTCTCGCCCCGATCGCGCGCGGTTTTCCTCGCCGCGTCGACGATCGCCTGGGCGGGCGCGAGGCGAGGATCGGCTTGGTTCTTCTCCGCCGTGTTCTTCAGGAACAGCTCGGCAAGGCGCTCCTGCCCTGGCGAGTGGCCGGGAGGAAGGATCGGCTGCTCCAGCGACCGGACGGCGCGCTGGATCTGCGCCGGCTGCTGGTTGTTGATCTGGACGCCGAGCGCCGCACCGATCTCGCGCACCCGCTCCAACGGTGTCTGCTGGGGCGAAATGACTGCATCGACCTGACGGACGCCGAGATAGGTGAGAAGGTGCGATTGGTAGATCGGCCCCTTGGCGTGACGGACATAGGCGAGTTCGGTGCGCGCGTTAGCGATGGCGGGGGAGGGGGCACCCTCCTTGATCAGCCCGCGTAGCCGGTCGGCAGCCTGTTGGCGGGCGGCCGGCAGATAGCGTTCCAGCTCCTCGCGCGCCTTGGTCAGCGTCACCCGGTAGCGTTGCCCCTCGGGCGGGGCACGCTTGGGGAGCATGGCGATCCCTGCGGGGCCGATGCGCGCCTCGGGCGCGAGGTCGCGCTTGATCGCCGCTGCGGAGAGAACCGCGGCCATGCCGCGATGATCGCCGGTCAGAAAGCCGTGGCGGGACGCTTCCATCCAACGGTCCTTGTCGATCGCGGCGATGCGGATCGGGTGGCCGGCTTCGCGGGCGAGCTGGGCGGCATGGTGGCGCATGGTGCGCCCGTTCCCTTCGCGGAAGGGATGAATAGCGTTGATCTCGTTGATATGGTTGCCGAGCCGATCGAAAAACTCGTCGCGAGGAATCCCCCGGAAGCCGCCCTGCGCTCCTACCTCCGCGAACCGCTTGTCCAGTTCGCGCGCGAGATAGGGGACGGCGGCAAAGCTCGATCCGCCTTTGGCGATGCTGACGGTGCGGTCCTGGCCCGCCCAATCGTAGAGGTCTTGGAACAGGTGCTTATGGAGCGCCCGATAGCCATCGGCGGTGGCTGGAAAGGTCAGGCGCGCGGCCTCCGCGCCCCGTGCCTGGGTCAGTCTCCGTTCGGCCTCTGTAAGCGTCTTGTCGTCGGTGATTCCGAGCCGATTCCGAAGCGTCTCGGTGCCGGGATACGTGTAGGGATCGCTCGCCAAGGTCAGGCGGCGATCTGGCGTGTTCCGGGCTGATAGAGACTGAGGATAATCGACGGCATGACGGCAGGCGGAACGCCCTCGTCGAGCATCATCGCGAACATCGCGTCTTCGTCGATGGTCGGCGTCATGTCCTCCATGGCGAGATTGGCACGCGCTTCCGCTACGTCCTCCCGCCAAAGGGCGATCTGCTCGGGGGTGCCGCGCTGGAAATCCATCTGGCGGATGCGCTCGCGCAACGTCTCAAGATCGATCTGGGCCATCGCGTCATCCTTTCTGCTCTTAACCCTACGCCTTCCAAGGCGACTCCTCAACAAATCATGTGTGAGCGAGGCGGATGCGCGCCGTGATCCGCGCTTGGTTGAGCGCGGATCGCCGGATCGGGGCCGTTAATACTCGCTCGCCAGCATGACCGTCAGAACGCGCGTGGTCTGCTGCGCATCCCACGGTGCTTCGCTACCATAGGTCAGCGTGTTGTCGTAGTAATCCACCTTCCAGAAAACCGTCTCGGAAATGGCCGTGCCATCGCTCGGCCGCTCTTGCGACCATTCACCGCTCGCTAGGCGATAGACCGCGCCGAAATCATGCTCACCATAGGGGTCGTTGTCGCCGTCAAACTTGGTAAAACCGACGATCGCCGATACGGCCTTGAAGCAATCCGCATCGGGGAGGGCAAGAAAGCCCTGCGTGACGTTGGCGCACGACGTGACGCCGGGGCTCTGACGCGCTGCGTCATTCAGGCGGCGGATGGTGTCGAGTTGTTCGGGGCTATACATCGCTGATCCTCCTTCTGGCAGGCCGCAAGGCCGCTCGGCCTCACGGCCCTGCCTGTCCGGCGAGGACGGGATGGGGAGGGGGAGCGAGAATCTACCGCTGGCGCGGGCGATCCGCTCTAGCGCGGCCGGCGCGACGCGACGGGCGCCGCGCTTGGCGGATTACACGGGCGGTCGATTGTCGTTCGGGAACGAAAGGGCGGCGCCCTTGGTGTTCCCCTGGCGCCGATCGCGCGCAGCGCGAGCGGTGAACGATACGCGGTGCGGATCTCCGCACGGCATTGTCGCGCGCAAGCGCGTCCCGTCAGGAGGGCGCGTTGCGTGCGTCGCGAGCGGCGATCACCAGCTCGACGATGCGCGGCTGATGGTCTGCTGGCACCGGAGCCGTTCGAGGCGGCCTTTACCCGGTTTTCTGCGGCTTTTGCCGGAGTGTTGAAGGGCGTGGTGGCGATTGACGGCAAGGCTTTGCGCGGCGTTTATGAGCGCGGTCGCAAGGCTGTGCCCCTCCATCTGGTCAACATATGGGCGGCCGAAGCCCGATTGGTGATTGGTCAGCGCCTGGCGCCCGGCCGCAACGAGGTGCTCGGTGCGCAGCAGGCCCTTGCACGGGACTGTCAGGAATTTCGTGTGCGGCGAGGCGGTTGACCATCAGGCCGTCATGGCCCTGATGAAACGTTCGCCGAAGAGCACGGCAAATTGCGCCTTCGCCATGTTCCACTCACGCGGCGGCATTTTCCACTCTTTTTCCGATCGGTTCAAGATCAGATAGAGGAGCTTGGTGGCGGCCTCATCATTGGGGAAATGCCCCCGGGCACGAACAGCGCGGCGGAGCTTGGAATTGAGGGCCTCTATCGAATTTGTCGTATAGACGATCCGTCTGACCTCGTCGGGAAAGGCGAAAAATGGGATGACCTCGGGCCATGCCCGGCGCCAGCTCTGGCCGATGGCGGGATAACGCTGTCCCCAGAAGCTGGCTTCGAACGCTGTCAGGGCTTCTTCGGCGGTCGCAGCATCAACGGCCCGATAGATGGCCTTCAAGGCCGTTCCGAGCGCCTTGCGATCTTTCCACGCCACGAAATCCATCGAGTTGCGCAGCAGATGGACAATACAGGTTTGGACCATCGCTTCGGGGAAGACGGCGGTGATGGCGTCTGGGAAGCCCTTCAGGCCATCGACGACGGCCAGTGATATCCTCGACGCCGCGGTTGCGCAGTTCGTTCATGACGCGCAGCCAGAATTTGGCCCCTTCATTCTGTTCCAGCCACAAACCAAGGACCACCTTGGTGCCGTCGGCCATGACGCCCAGGGCAATATGGATCGCCTTGTTGCGGACCATGCCTTCGTCGCGGATCTTGACCCGGATTGCATCGAAGAAAACCAGCGGATAGGCTGAGTCCAGCGGGCGTTGTTGCCAGGCCGTGACCTCCTCCAGCACAGCGTCCGTGATCGTGCTGATCAGGTCGGGTGAGGCCTCGATGCCGTACAGTTCGCGCAGATGCCCGGTGATCTCACGGGTACTCATGCCGCGCGCGTACATCGAGATGATCTTGTCATCAAAACCGGGGAAACGGCGCTGATATTTTGCGATCAGCTGCGGATCGAAACTGCCCGCCCGATCACGCGGCACCTCGATCTCGATCCGTCCCCCGTCGGTCGTCACCGTCTTGCGGCCATAGCCGTTCCGGCTGTAGGTCCCTTGCTCCTCCTGGCCAAGATGGTGATCCATCTCCGCATTGAGCGCCCGTTCGGCAAATGCCTTCTTCAATGTATCGAGCAGGCCGCCCTGGCTGAGCGCTGCTGCTGCGTCAGTGCCGGCCAGCAGTTGATCGAGAATGTCGTTGGGTATCGAGGGTTCTTTCCGTCGTGACATATTGGGTCTCCTTGTTGCCCATTATGCCTCGCCGCACACGAAATTCCTGACAGTCCCGCAGGGGCGTTTGTCGCCGGACTTCGTGCACAGATGACCGAAGCGCTCGGCGCGCTGAACCGGAAGATGCCGCGCAATGCCAAGGTGCGACTTCGACAGCAGGGCAAGAACCGGATTTCGATCACACCGTTCGAGCCGCTGCCGGCAGCGCTCAATCTGGAGGCTATCAAGACAGAACTCGAACGGCGCTGGCCGATGACGGACCTGATCGACGTGCTGATGGAGACCGCCCGGCAAACCGGATTCCTCGATGAGTTCACGGCGTCGGGCGACCGGGTCGTTATCGATGCCGATACACTCCGCCGGCGTCTTGTCCTGTGCCTCTACGGTCTCGGCACCAATGCCGGCCTGAAGCGGGTCAGCACAGGAACGGAGGCCGCGAGCTATGCCGAACTATTGCACGTCCGGCGTCGCTTCATCCACAAGGAGGCGCTGCGCAGCGCAACCGCGTTGGTAACCAACGCGATCCTCGCGACGCGCGACCAGCGCATCTGGGGTGAGGCGGGGACCGCATGCGCGTCGGATTCCACGAAGGTCGGTGCGTGGGATCAGAATCTGATGGCGGAATGGCATGTCCGCTACCGCGGCCGTGGCGTCATGATCTACTGGCACATGGAGCGCCAGGCGACCTGCATCTACTCGCAGCTCAAACGCTGTTCTTCCTCCGAGGTCAGCGCGATGATCGAAGGCGTGCTGCGCCATTGCACCGACCAGGAGATCCAGCGTCATTATGTCGACAGTCATGGCCAGAGCGAGGTGGGGTTCGCCTTTTGCCACCTGCTCGGGTTCGAGCTGGCGCCGCGCCTGAAGGCGATCGCCCGCCAGAAGCTTTATGTGCCGGAAACCGCGATGCGCGAAACGCTCGGCAATCTCACGCCGATCCTGGCGCGTGAGATCAACTGGCCACTGATCGAGCGGCTGTATGACGAGATGATCAAATATACCGCGGCGCTCAAACACCGCACCGCCGACCCCGAGGCGATTCTGCGCCGCTTTGCCAGCGCGGCTGTCCAGCACCCGACCTATGCGGCGCTTGCCGAACTCGGCAAGGTCATCAAGACGATCTTCCTGTGCGGCTATATCGGTTCGGAGGATCTGCGCCGCGACATCCATGCCGGGCTCAACGTCGTCGAAAACTGGAACGGCGCGCACAGCTTCATCTTCTTCGGCAAGGGCGGTGAGATTGCCGCCAATCGCCTGGAGGATCAGGAACTGGCGGTGCTGGCGCTCCATCTGTTACAGAACTGCCTGGTCTACGTGAACACGCGGATGCTGCAGCGGGTTCTGACCGAGCCCGCCTGGATGAAGCGGATGACCGCCGAAGACCATCGCGGTCTGACGCCGGCCATCCACGCCCATATCAATCCTTATGGCCGTTTCGAGGCCAATCTGGATCGGCGCATCGACTTCGATCTGCCGCTGACAGCATAATTCGCAAAGGCCTCTGCGATGAAAAAAAGCATCTCCACCTCCCCGGCGTCCAAAGACCAGGAAGACACGGAACAGGCCCATATCGACCCCGGCCAAGCGAGCTTCCGAAGTGTTCCCCGACCGCCGTGCCATGGAAGGTTTCATGGCCGGGCTGTTCGGCCGCGTGGAGGCCGATACGAACGGCGCCGTCGATGATGCGCAGGAAATGATGTACGATGCGTGGGAAGCGAGCGGTGCCGCGCGTGTCGCTCTCGCCAGGGCCGCACTCGACATCTCTCCGCTATGCGCGGACGCCTATGTCCTGCTTGCGGAGGAAGACGCGCGATCCCAACCGGACGCACTAGCCCTTTACCGTCAAGGCGTGGAGGCAGGCGAGCGCGCGCTCGGCAATGAATTCGAGGAACTGTCTGGCCACTTCTGGGGGTTCCTGCAGACCAGACCCTATATGCGGGCGCGAGCAGGACTGGCGATGACATTATGGCGCACGGGCGAGCAGCAGGCGGCGATCGACCATTATCGCGCGATGCTGATCCTCAATCCCAATGACAATCAGGGCATCCGCTACCTGCTGGCAAGCGCCTTGCTCCAGCGCGACGATCTCGCTGGGCTGAAGGTGCTACTGCGCCAGTATGAAGGAGATGGAAGTGCCGCCTGGGCCTACACGCTGGCGCTGATAGCCTATCGCGAACAGGACCCGCGCGGTCCGGCGATTGTCCGGGAAGCCTGGGAGAGCAACTCGCATGTGCCTGCCATGTTGGCCGGCCTCAAACGCCTCGTTCCTTCTCGCGACGGCTACATCAGTATGGGCGGAGAGGATGAGGCGACCGCTTATGTCGAGGAAAACGGCGCCGCCTGGCGTGCCATCCCGGGCGCCATCGACTGGCTGGCCGAAAGAAGCACGGGGCTGAAGCCGCGACATCGCGGATGCCAGTCATGAGGAACGAACGCGCGCAAACGGTCGTTTGCGCAGCATCCAGACCGGTCCAGCAAAAACAACGCGCTATTCGTCGCACAAAGCTGTTGCCAAACGACATGCAAAAGCAACAGATAAATGCAGCATCACCCAAGCTGCTCGGCTATGCTCGCGTGTCCAAGGCCGAAGACCAGGATACCGCCCCGCAGATCGAAGCACTCGAAGCCGCGGGCTGCACCCGGTTCTACGAAGAACATGCCTCGGGCGGCCGCTGGGATCGACCGGAACTCCACCGACTGCTCGACCGTCTCGAGCCCGGTGATGTTCTCGCAGCCTGGAAACTTGACCGGCTGTCGCGGTCGCTGAAAGATCTGCTGCTTATCCTCGACCGCGTCGAAAAGGCCGGCGCCGGATTCCGCTCGCTGACCGAAAATATCGACAGCACAACGGCATCCGGTCGCATGATGATGCAAATGCTGGGCTCGTTCGCCGAGTTCGAGCGCGCCATGGTGCGCGAACGAACGCAGGCTGGCCTGCGCTCGGCGCGTGCCCAGGGGCGCAGTGGCGGCCGACAACCCAAGCTCTCGCCCCACCAACAGACCGAGGTCATCACCATGCTCACCGCTGGCAGATCGACAGCCGATATCGCCCGCCTCTTCCGCGTCCATCGCGCCACCATCAGTCGCATCGTCAACAACTTCGCCGTCAAAGACGCCGCGCGAACTCCATAACGTTCCGCGTCCGTTCTTCGCCTTGGCCGTTTTTCAATCTATGAGGTCACTGCGCCTTGTTGCGCCTTTTCCCGGTGCGCCGCAGTCCAGGTGTACCAGGCTCCGAGTACGATCACAGCATGAGCCGCCAGCGTTGTGAAGACGACCCATTCCGCCTCGCCGCTGCACAACAGGCTGTAGATGTCCCATGCCGCGCCGACCGCTTCGGTTAGCACGATCACCGGGACCAGCGCGATGTATTTCCACGGCTGCCGCGCGCCCCACAGGGCGACGATACCGATCGCGGCCAGCTGTATCCCGACGATCAGCCAGGCATCGAGCAGCAGATCGAACACCGGCTGGCCCTGGCCCAGATCGATTCCCGGATAGATCAGGGACAGGGCCCCTGCATAGACCGGCGGCCAGAGCAGGACCAGATTGCACAGGTACCAGATTCCGCTGGCGATGAAGAAGATGCGCAGGCTTTGCATGGTTCGATCTCCAAAGGCTGCGCCGGTCAGTCGGCGACCGCGAAAATGTCGGACGTTGCGCCGGCGATCCGTGCAACCTTGAACGGCGCATAGTCGGGGCAGGCCATGAACGCTTGGACATCCGCCATCGCAGGGAAGCGGATGATCACCGTATAGTGCGGCGCCGCGCCTTCGCCTTCGAAGCGTTCGAACTGGTTGGAGCGGCAGATCAGTTCGCCGCCGAACCGCGCAACCATCGGCGGAACATTGGCTTGGTAGTCCGCAACCCAGCCATCGTCGTGCGAGGTGACGGAAGCGATGAAATAGGCGGCCATGGTTGTTCCCTCCGTGTCGTTAGCGGTCTGGTCTGCGGCTTTCGGTTCGCCGCGTCAAAAGAATCGATTGCCGGGGCGCGGCAACCCGAAATGATCGCGCAGGGTCGTGCCTTGGTAGTCCTTGCGGAAAATGCCCCGGCGCTGCAATTCGGGCACGACCCGATCGACGAAATCGTCGAGCCCCTCCGGCAGATAGGGGAACATCACGACGAACCCGTCCGAACCGCGCTCCTCCAGCCATTGCTCCATCTCGTCGGCGATCGAAGCCGGAGTGCCGACGAAGGCGAGCCCGGCATAGCTGCCGGCTTTCGCGGCGAGCTGGCGGATGGTGAGGTTGTACTGTCGGGCTTGCGTGACCAGCATTTCACGAGAGGTCTTGCTGGCGTTGGTATCGGGTATTTCGGGGAGGGGGCCATCGGGGTCGAACCCCGAAACATCATGATCGAGCATGCCGCACAGCGAGTGAATCCCGCTTTCATAGTGAACCAGGCTGTCCAGGTGAGCGCGCTTGGCCTTGGCCTGCTCGACCGTGTCACCGACAACGACGAGCGCGGCGGGCAGGATCTTGAGATGATCGGGATTGCGTCCGATCGGGATCATCCGCCCTTTCACATCAGAATAAAAGCTCTTGGCGGCGGCAAGATTCGATCCAGCGGCAAAGACGACTTCGGCGGTTTCGGCGGCAAGCTGGCGTCCAGGGTCCGAGGCCCCCGCCTGGAAGATGACCGGCCAGCCCTGCGGGGGGCGGGCGATGTTGAGCGGCCCGAGGACCGAGAAATGCAGCCCTCTGTGATCGAGGACGTGCATCCGCGCGGGATTGAAATAGATGCCGCTTTCCGCATCGCAGACGAAGGCGTCTTCCGCGAAGCTGTCCCACAGGCCAGTCACGACGTCGTAGAATTCGCGGGCGCGCCCGTAGCGGCCGGAATGATCGGGCTGCACCTCGAACCCGAAATTCTTGGCGCTCTCGGGGTTGGACGTGGTGACGACGTTCCAGCCGGCCCGCCCGCCGCTGAGGTGATCGAGCGAGGCAAAGCGGCGCGCGACGTGAAAGGGTTCGTCGAAGGTGGTGGAGGCAGTGGCGACCAGCCCGATCCGTTCGGTGGCGCCAGCCAGCGCCGACAGCAGGGTGAAGGGTTCGAACGAGGTGACGGTGTGGCTGCGCCGCAGCGCCTCGACCGGCATGTTCAGGACCCCGAGATGATCAGCCATGAAAAAGGCGTCGAACTTGCCTGCTTCCAGCTTGCGCGCGAATTGCCGGATCGCGGCGAAGTTGAAATTCGCATCCGGGATTGCCCCGGGGTAGCGCCAGGCGCCGGTATGGATGCTGACCGGCCGCATGAACGCGCCGAGGTGAAGCTGACGTTGCAGGCTCATGCGTTTCGTTCCTTCAGGCTCGCGAAGACTGCCGGGGATCACCTTCCCTGCAGCTTTTCCAATATTTGGCGGGTCAGGACCGCTGTACTGCCGTTGCCGCCCAGATCGGGGGTCAGGACTGCTTGCGGATCGCGCAGGACCGCTTCGATCGCGGCCAGCACCATCGCTGCGGCTTCCGCTTCTCCCAGATGGTCGAGCATCATCGCCCCCGACCAGATCTGTCCGATCGGATTGGCAATGCCCTGGCCGGCAATGTCCGGAGCCGATCCGTGCACCGGTTCGAACATCGACGGATAGCGCCGCGACGGATTGAGATTGGCCGACGGCGCGACCGCTATCGTCCCGGTTACGCCGGGACCGAGATCGGACAGGATGTCGCCGAACAGATTGGATCCGACCACCACGTCGAACCGTTCGGGTGACATCACGAAGCGGGCGGCCAGAATGTCGATATGGTACTGGTCGGTGGCGATCCCGGGATATTCCGCGCCGATCGCCGCGAAACGCTCGTCCCAGAACGGCATCGAATGGTAGAGCCCGTTCGACTTGGTGGCCGAGGTGACATGCGGCCGGCCAAGCTTGCGCGCGAAATCGAAGGCGTAACGCAGGATCCGGTCGGTGCCGCGGCGGGTGAATACTGCCTGCTGGATGACGATTTCATCCTCGCCGGTGCCGGTGCGGCCGCCGATCTGGGAATATTCGCCTTCCGAATTTTCCCGCACCACCCAGAAGTCGATATCGCCGGTGCTCTTTTCGCGCAGCGGCGAGCGAATGCCGGGCAGCAACCGCACCGGCCGGAGATTGACATATTGATCGAATTCGCGCCGGATCGGCAGCAGCAGGCCCCACAGCGAGACGTGATCGGGCACCCCCGGGTAACCGACCGCGCCAAGGAAGATTGCGTCATGATCGGCAAGCCGGGTGAGCCCGTCATCGGGCATCATTTTCCCGGTGGCGAGATAGGTTTCGCAGCTCCAGTCGAAGTCGCGAAACTCGAGCGCAAAGCCACATCGCTGCGCTACCGCCGACAAGACCTGCACCCCGGCGGGCAGAACCTCGCGGCCGGTGCCGTCGCCGGGAATATTGGCTATGGTATAGCGGTTCAAAAGGGTTTCCCGTGCCGAAAGGTCAAAGGTAGGTGTTCAGGGTCTTGAGGATCCGGTAAGCCCCCAGGAATGTCGGTGCATCGACGCCGAGGCGTTCGGCGGCCTCGGCGAGCGGTCCCAGTATTTCGTCAACCTCCATGCGCCGTCCTGCCACCAGGTCATCGTGCATCGAGGTCCGGACCGGGCGATTCTCCGGCTTGAACCGGCCGACCATGGCCATCACCCCGGCGAGCGCGAAGCTTTCTCCGTTGATCTCGACGAGCCGTGAGACGGGCGCGAAGAAATTTTGCGGTTCGTACCCCAGCGCCTTGTAGATCGCCAGCAGGTCCTTGACGATCAGGATATACTGGGCCGCGCCTTCGCGTACCGCCACACCGTCGATGAAATCGAGCTCTTTGATGCCGCCCAGGGTGCTGGCGCTCCACGATGAAGCACTTCCGACCTGGACCAGTTTTTCCCAATGGACATGGGTGATGTCGGCAGTCGAGCGGGACCCCATCCCGGCTGAGTCCAGCGCCTCGGCCATGGTCCGGGTGCGATCGCTTTCTCCGCCTCCTAGTTCGCCGAAATAGGCGGTTACCGGGACGGCCATGTGGTTGAGCGCCCGGCCGGGTTCGAGCAGGGTTGCGCCGTCCATGATCGACCCGCCAATCACCTCGTCCTTGCCGAACGCGGCCTGCAGCCGGCCTTCCTTGCCAACCCCGTTCTGCAAGGTGAGGGCGCAGGCTGTCCGGTCAACCAGCACCGCCGCATCGGCCAGCGCCTGATCGGTGCCCTTCGCCTTGGTCAGCAGGATGTAATAGTCGATCGCGCCCTCGACCTCGGCCGGGGTCTCGACCGCGAACAGGTTGGCGCGCTGCACGAACTGCGCCCGCACCCCTTCGATTTGCAGACCACCCTGGCGGATGGCCTCGACATGGGGTTTGCGCGCAATCAGCGTTACCTTGTGTCCGCCGCGGGCCAGGAAGCCGCCGATAACGGAACCAAGTCCGCCTGCGCCGTGGATGCAGAAGTGCAGTTGCCTGGTCATTGCCGATGTCCCGCGTCCGATCAGGCGATGCCGAGCTCGATGAGCTTGGCCCTGATCTCTTCCTTCTTCTGCGGGGTCACGTCCGCGACCGGCGGCAGGATCGGGCCGGCCTTGAGGCCGATCGCCTCATACCACGCCTTGATGTTCGCCAGCGCCGAAGCATAGGTCGCGGTGCGCGCGATATCCCAGACAAACTGGTCATGGTAATATTCGCGGACGTCGTGCAGGCCTTCCCACTTGGTGCGGGCCTCTTCCCATTTGCCCTGGTGGGCGAGGTTGATGTAGTCGCGCGCGAGGTGGCGCTTCTTGCCATAGAGCATGAACGACAGTTCGCCCCAGCACACCGTCCCGCCCAGCCGGAGGTCTTCGAGGAAGAAATACTCAAACGGCTCCATGGTGTTGAAGCCTTCGGGCATCAGGCTGCGGATCTTGATCGTCTCGGCGCGATTGAGCGCACCCTGCTTGACCCCGATCACGGTCTCGAGATCGGCCAGGCGGCGCATCAGGTTCCAGCTCAGCACCGTGCCCGAAACCGGCGTGCGGTAGAGGCAGACCGCCATGTTGCTGCGATCGGTCAGATACTTGAACCAGGCGAAAATCTCGTCGTCGGTGCGAAGCTGGACGACGGGATTGATGACCTCGGCGCCGTTGAAACCCAGCTCCTCGACGAACTGCATCTTTTCGAGCGCGAGGTGGACCGACGGGTCGAGGATGATCGTCCAAAGATCGAGCCGCCCGGCGTTGGCCTCGGCGACGATCTCGTGATAGCGCATCCATTCGGACGGAGTGACGTTCCAGCATTCGGCAATGAAGCCGCCGACAACCAGGCCATCAAGGCCCATTTCGACATATTTGTCGATGTTGTAGCGGATCCCGTCGATGTCGAACTTGTGGTCCGCGGTCATCGGGGTGATCGGACACTGGTAAAACCCCCGGACTGTCTCGGTGGCCCATTTCTTGGCGTCCTTGCGATCATAGTCCATGGTTCTTCTCCTCCACCCTTTGACTTGTTAAGCTCTTGGCCGGGTTCCGCGCTAGGTAGCGGCCAGTGCCGATTGGGCAGCGGCGAGGCGCGCTATGGGAACTCGGAACGGGGAAGCGCTGACATAATCGAGGCCGACCCTGTCGCAGAACGCGATCGAGGCCGGATCGCCGCCGTGTTCGCCGCAGATCCCCAGCTTGATGTCGGGGCGGGCCTCGCGGCCCAGACGGGCGGCCATCGCAATCAGCTTGCCGACCCCTTCTACATCGATGCTGACGAATGGGTCGGTGGCAAAGATGCCCTTGTCTATGTAGCTGCCAAGAAACCGTCCGGCATCGTCCCGGCTGATGCCCAGCGTGGTCTGGGTAAGATCGTTGGTGCCGAACGAGAAGAACTCGCCAACCTTGGCGATCTCGTCCGCCACCAGCGCGGCGCGGGGCAATTCGATCATGGTCCCGACGGTGAATTCAAC
Organism: Sphingobium sp. MP9-4; assembly: GCF_005281675.1. NCBI lineage: Bacteria > Pseudomonadati > Pseudomonadota > Alphaproteobacteria > Sphingomonadales > Sphingobiaceae > Sphingobium > Sphingobium sp. MP9-4. Next base: position 71,271 of record NZ_LUFI01000019.1, read on the forward strand.
CGTCAATCCCTGCTCCGCGAAGACCGCTTCCGACACCCCGATCACAATCCGCTTGAGCATGTCGAGTTCGCGGGCCGTGCCGACGAGGGGGATCATGATTTCCGGCACGACCGGTTGGCCGGTCTCCCGGCTCACCGCGCAGGCCGCTTCGAAGATTGCGCGGGCCTGCATCTCGTAGATTTCCGGATAGACCACGCCCAGGCGGCAGCCGCGGTGGCCGAGCATCGGATTGGACTCGGCTAATTCCTCGGCCCGGCGTCTGAGCTGATCCACGCCGATGCCGACGGCGGCGGACAGCTCGGTGAATTCCGATTCGGAATGGGGAAGAAACTCATGGAGTGGGGGATCGAGCAGCCGCACCGTGACGGGAAGCCCCTGCATGATCTCGAAAATCCGGGCGAAATCGCTACGCTGTTCGGGCAACAACCGATCGAGCGCGACGAGCCGCTCAGCCACATTCGCGGCCAGGATCATCTGGCGCATGAAGTTGATGCGTTCGCCGTCGAAAAACATGTGTTCGGTGCGGCACAGACCGATGCCTTCCGCTCCGAACTGGCGGGCGACTTCGCAATCGGCCGGGGTTTCGGCATTGGTGCGCACATTCATGCGGCGATGCCGATCGGCCCAGGCCATCACCGTCGCAAATTCGCGGTCAAGCTCAGGCATCACGGTTGGCAGGGCGCCCTGGAAAATCTCGCCGGTGCTGCCATCGATAGTGATCAGGTCACCTTCGGCGATGTGCACGCCACCAATCTCCGCTGATCGCGCCTGGTAATCGATCGACAGGCTGGACGCCCCCGAGACGCAAGGGCGCCCCATGCCCCGCGCGACGACCGCCGCATGGCTGGTCATGCCGCCCTTGGCAGTCAGAATTCCGCGAGCGACATGCATGCCATGGATGTCGTCCGGCGAAGTTTCCTGCCGGACCAGGATGACGTTTTCCCCCAGTTCGGCGCGCACCGCAGCCGTATCGGCGTCGAACACGACCGCGCCCGATGCAGCCCCCGGCGAAGCCGGAAGCCCCGATCCCAGCAGGGTCCGTGGCGCGTCGGGATCGAGCGTGGGATGCAGAAGCTGATCGAGCGAGGCCGGATCGATCCGCCTGATCGCCGCTTCCTCGGCGATCAGGCCTTCCTCGACCATATCGACGGCGATCTTCAGCGCGGCTTTGGCCGTGCGCTTTCCGGAGCGGGTCTGCAGGATATAGAGCTTGCCGCGCTCGACCGTGAATTCGATGTCCTGCATGTCCTGATAGTGCAGCTCGAGCAGCTCGAACAGGCGGGCGAGCTCCGTGAAGACCGCGGGCAGCGCCTCTTCCATCGACGGCAGCTTGGCGCCGGCGGCCGTGCGGGCTGCGAGCGTCAGATATTGCGGCGTCCGGATCCCGGCGACCACATCCTCGCCCTGGGCGTTGACCAGCCATTCTCCGTAATAGGCCTTGTCCCCGGTTGCCGGATTGCGGGTGAAGGCGACGCCCGTCGCGCTGGTTTCGCCGAGATTGCCGAATACCATCGCCTGGACGTTGACCGCCGTTCCCCATTCGCCAGGGATGCCGTTGAGGCGGCGATAGACCTTGGCGCGATCGGATTCCCAGGATTCGAATACAGCAGCGATTGCGGAAGCAAGCTGCTCGTCGACGTCCTGCGGAAAGGGAGCGCCGCGTTCGGCCTCGACGATGCCGAAGAACTCGCCGATCAAGTCACGAAGATCGGTGGCGCTCAGGTCCACGTCCTGCGAGACGCCGCGATCTTCCTTGGCCTTTTCCAGCGCGTCCTCGAACCGCGCGTGATCGATCCCGAGCACAACGCTTGCGTACATCTGGACGAAGCGGCGATAGCTGTCCCAGGCAAACCGCTCGTCGCCAGACGAAGCAGCCAAGCCACGCACCGTTTGGTCGTTGAGGCCCAGGTTGAGGATCGTGTCCATCATGCCCGGCATCGAGACCCGGGCGCCGGAACGAACCGATACCAGCAAGGGATCGTGCCGATCGCCGAACCTCTTGCCCACCGTGCGCTCGATATGGGTCAGCGCCGACCTGACTTCGCCATCGAGGCGCGCGGACTGGCTGTGGCGATCGCGCAGGAAATGAAGGCATTCTTCGGTTGTGATGGTGAAGCCGGGTGGGACAGGCAACCCGATCCGCGCCATCTCGCCGAGATTGGCGCCTTTGCCGCCCACTACCGCCTTGTCGCGGGCGCGCGAGTCATCATGGGCAATGCCGGGGCCGAACGTGTAGACGGTTTTCATTTGCTGCTAGTTTCCCCGGGGAATGTGCCGCTCTTGCCAAACATGTCCCCGGGCATGCCGCGCCTTGCCGCCACACGGGCGGCAAGGCGGCTGGCGAACACGGTCCTTACATCCGGAGGATGGCCTTGATCGCGCTGCCAGTTTTTTCGGTGTCTTCGACAGCCTGGTTGATCTGATCGAAATCGTAGAACGAGCAGAGCTTCTCGAATGGGAACAGGCCGGCCTTCTGCATCGCGATCAGCTGCGGGATGAACACCTGCGGCGTGCTGGAGCCTTCCACTACCCCGCGCAGCTTGCGACCGAACAGGATGTTGTTCATATCAAGCGAAAATTCGGTGCCCAGCTTGGCGCCGCCCACGACTGCGGTTTCCCCCATGTTGTGGGTGCTTTCGACCGCTGAACGCAGCACCTGCGGGATCGCGGTCGTGTCCATCGCAAAATCGGTACCGCCGCCGGTCATCGCGACAATCGCTTCCTGGGCATTGGTGGTCGACGCGTCGATCACATCGGTTGCACCAAGTTCGCGCGCGACTTCGAGCCGAGCCGGGTTGCGATCGACCGCAATGATCTTGAGACAGCCCGATGACTTGGCGGCCATCACTGCGCTGAGACCGACCGAGCCGACGCCGAAGATCGCAATCGAGGCACCTGGAGCCGGCCGCAGCGAATTGAGGATTGCGCCCGCGCCTGTCTGGATACCGCAGCCCAGCGGGCCGAGCAATTCGATCTCGGCATCGTCAGCAACCTTGACGCAATTGTTCTCGCTCGCAATCGAATAGGTCGCGAATGAGGACTGACCGAAGAAGCAGGCGTTCACGTCCTCGCCGTTGCGGGTGATCGGGGTCGATCCGTCGAGCCGGCGGCCCATGAAATTGAGCGGGAAAAGGCTGGGGCAATAGGCCTGATGCCCCTTGAGGCAAGCCGGACAGGTGCCGCAATAGCTGAACGACAGAACCACCTTATCGCCCGGCTTGACAGTGGAAACCCCACGGCCGACCTTTTCGACGACGCCGGAACCTTCATGGCCGAGCACGGCCGGCAGCGGGGTCGGGTAATACTGGTCGCGGACGGTCAGGTCGGTGTGGCATATGCCCGCCGCCGCAACCTTGACGAGCACCTCACCATCGCGGGGGTCTTCGATCGATACGTTATCGAGGACGAATTCTCCGCCTTGGCGTTCAATGATCGCGGCGTAGGCTTCCATGCATATTCTCCCGGGTTTTTGGCAATCGCGCGTTATTAGCAAAAGAAATACAGGTTCTTGTCTTGCGTGACTCTCGCATCGAGGATGAGCTTACGCCGGAAGACCTTGAAGCCGTTACCATCCCGACGCAGCTTGTCCTCGCGCCCCAACGTATGCACCGTCACTTCCGTCTGGCGGCGGTTGCGGTACACAAGGATGTTCGACAGAACGTCCAATTCGCCGTTACCGGCCTCGAATGCTTCAACATTCGAAACGAAGTACCGTATCTTAGACGGCGGATCCTCCATCCATACCTGGCCTGAATAAAGCCGCTCGACGCGCTGCTTGAGCTCTCCGAAATCGTCGTTGTAGATTGCCGCATCGTCAGGCGTCGGGTCGGGGCGCCGGTCCCTGGTGAGCCGTTGTTCATAGATTGGCATCCAGTAATGGATGTCTTCGGCGACCATTCCCTGGAGCCATTCCCGGTACTGCCCGGTTTGAAACATTCTGACCTCAGCGCGATAGTGCGCTTCGATATCATAGTGAACGTCCGGCGTCACCGGAATTTGTTCAGACGACATATTCTCTCCTTATTCTATGATTTTCGAACCACCGCTTGGGGCGCTCATTCGGCCGCGTTAAGCTTCTCGTTCCAGAAATTGCGGTTCGGGAAAACCGAATCCCAAGTGTCGTCATTTGCTTTCACGCTAGCCCAATCGGGTGCATCGATCATTTCCTTCCAGAACCGGTAAAAGCCCCGGTAAGAGGTTTCGCCGATGAAGCTGATCCCGACGATGCCTGGATAGACTGGATGCGGCCCTTCGTAGCCGACCCCCATCGTGGAGTTCATTCTGCCATTGCGCGTGATCACGCCTCGGTTGATGTAGGTTGCCGAAGACATGTTTTCGCCATCGTCGCTTTCCAGCGTCCCGGCGGTGCCGAAGGTGCGGATCGCTTCGCGCTGGATCATGCTCTTGGTAGCTGGATCGGCATCGCGCGGAACTATGGTATAGGTCCACACCTCGATTTCATGCGGTCCGCGTGGATGCCAGATCTTGAAGGTGTTGGTCCCGTAGAGGAACGAGCAGTTTGGGAAGATCGAGCAGTTCCAGTGCCCCAGATAGAGCCGTTCGCGCTCCGGGCCGAACTTGCGGCGCACCTCACCCCTCGTGTCCTCGAGAAATTTGGTCCAGCCCTCCCGCTTGATGTGGAGTCCGGCCGCGGCATTGTCGATCACCCCGAAGCCGTGACCGTGCCGGGTCGTGAACTGCAGGCCGAGATCGTCGAAGGGAATGTCGGCGCGATTGCCCGCCAGGCCAGCCAACTCGCCGCCGATCTGGCTGAGCGCGGCGGCATGGGTCCAGCCGACGTGATAACCATCGCCGATGAAATTCTCGGCCGGTACCTTCCAGTTGCACTGGAGCAGGCTCTTCATCGGGGGGCCAAGCAATTCCATTCCGCCGCCGGCACCCTCCCAGATGGTATCGAGGTAATAGCGGAACTCACCCAGATAGTCCTCCAGGCTGGGCGCTTCGGGATCGTGGCAACCGAAAATGAAACCCTTGTAGGTTTCAACCCGAACGGACTTCGCCGCCAATTTCTGCTTGTCGAGGCTGTTATGATAGCAGCGCGACTCGAGCGGGACATCGACCAGCGATCCATCCTGGCCGAACACCCAGCCATGGTAATTGCAGACGAACGCCTTGGCATTTCCGCTGTCGGCGTGGCAGATCTGGTTGCCGCGATGGCTGCAGGAGTTGATGAAGGCGCGGAATGTCCCGTCGCTTTGGTGCGAGAGGATGACCTTGTCTTCGGCCATATAGGTGGTGATGAAATCGCCCGGCTTGGGCACAAGCGATTCGTGACCGAGCATCAGCCAAGCGCGTGAAAAAATCCTCTCTATTTCAAGAGCGTAAACATCTTCATCCCAAAACACCTGACGGGATTGGCTGGCATTCACGGTGTCTACGAGTGTGGCGTCGCTGCTCATGGCTCTCTCCGGTTTTCACGAACTGCGGTTGTCGTCTGCAGATTCGTACACTAAGGGCAATGCGATGTACGATATGCAAAAAGCCGATGCCACGCAAGTGGGATTGAGAGTGACGGACCGTTCGTTCTGATGGGTACTGGCAATGGTTCTTCTGGATGGCGGCAGGCCCTTCGTTACGTATGGAGCTCACCAGTCTTGTTGCTTTCTCTCGCTTCGCTATTCTGGGCGCTGAACCCCATCGTGGGCCGGGCGGCGCGCGACTTGCTTTCTCCTCTGGCGCTGGCCTTTTGGCGTTGGGTGGTCGCGTTGCTATTCGTTCTGCCCTTTGCCTGGCGGCACGTCGTGGCCGATCGTCGGGTCCTGCGCGATTCCTGGCGCCTGCTGGCGGTGCTGGGCGTGTTCGGCGTGGGGGTGTTCGCCTTCATCGTTTACTGGAGCCTGCAACTCACCACAGCCACCAACAGCCTGCTGCTGCAATCGACCATGCCGATCATGACCTTGGTCATGCCGAGCATTCTGTTCGGGGAGCGGATCAGACCGCTGCTGGTTTCCAGTGCGGCGCTGTCTCTTACCGGAGTCGTCTGGATCGTGACCAGAGGGCAGCCTTTCGCGTTGCATCTTGGCGGACTCAACCATGGCGACTTGCTCGCCCTGACCGGGGTCTTCCTGTACTCGGCCTACGCGACGTTCTTGCGCAAGGTGCCCGCCATACACCACATCACTCTGCTCGCTGTGCTGTTCGCGGTCGGCATGGGAACGCTGGCTGTACCTTACCTGGTGAGCCTGGCCGATGGCGGGGTCGCCAAGCCACAAATTGAAGTGATTGGCGCGGTGCTCTATGTAGGCATCTTTCCTTCGCTGATTGCCTATGCCTTCTTCAACCGTGCGGTAATCCTGATCGGTTCAGTAAGAGTCGGCGTCTACATGAATCTCCCCACGGTGTTCGGTGTTTTCTTGGCGGTGCTGCTGTTGGGAGAGAGACTTGAAACCTATCACATGGTCGGAGCGGCCATTGTCTTGGCCGCGATATTCGTATCGCGCCGAGCAGCAGCAGGCCAGACGGAAAACAGGGGAGAGCGGAAACCATGAGTGATGAGACCGGGGCGATGGCCTACGATGGCGCAGTGCGGTGGGCTGCAAACCGCCCTGACCAATTCTGGCTCGAGGCCGCAAAGGCGATCGACTGGGTCGAAAATCCGCCGCGCGCCCACGACCAAAGCATGGGCTGGTTTCCCGAAGGCATCCTGAACACATGCCACAATTGCCTCGACCGGCATGTCCAGGCCGGACGCGGCGATGCGCTGGCGCTTGCCTATGACAGCCCGGTAACCGGAACCATCCGCCATTACACCTACCGCGAACTGCTGCATGAAACCGAACGTACGGCGGCGATGCTGGCGAGCCTCGGCGCGAAAAAAGGGGATCGGGTAATCCTCTACATGCCGATGATCCCCGAGACGGTTTTCGCGATGCTGGCTTGCGCGCGGCTCGGTGTGATCCATTCCGTTGTGTTCGGCGGGTTCGCCCCACCCGAACTGGCCAAGCGGATCGACGATGCCACCCCCAAACTGGTGCTCACCGCTTCGTGCGGAATCGAGGGCAGCCGCACCATTGCCTACAAGCCGTTGGTCGACGAAGCGCTGGTCCTTGCCGCCCACTCGGTCGAGCATGTCGTCCTGGTCCAGCGCGAACAGCTAACCGCGGACTTGATGCCCGTCCGAGACATTGACTGGCACGATCTGCGGCGGAGGACCGCCGATATGCCGGTGCCTCCATGCGTTCCTCTCGCCTCCGGCGATCCGCTCTACATCCTCTACACTTCGGGCACCACAGGAACTCCCAAGGGTGTGGTGCGCGACAATGGCGGACATGCCGTGGCCCTGTCGTGGTCGATGGCCAACATCTATGGCATCGGGGCAGGGGACACGTTCTGGGCTGCCTCGGACGTCGGTTGGGTGGTGGGGCATAGCTACATCGTCTATGCCCCGCTGCTGGTTGGGGCCACGACCGTCCTGTTCGAAGGCAAGCCTGTCGGCACACCCGATCCCGGCACGTTCTGGCGGACCATAGCGCGCCATAATGTCAAGAGTTTCTTCACTGCGCCGACCGCCATCCGGGCGATCCGCAAGGAAGATCCCGATGCCCGGTTCCTGAAGGAGATTGGCACCGGAGCGTGCCGCGCGGTGTTTCTGGCCGGAGAACGCGCGGACCCGGAAACGATCGCGTGGCTGGAGCGGTTAAGCGGTTTGCCGGTGATCGATCACTGGTGGCAGACCGAGCTTGGCTGGCCGGCCATCGCTTCATGCTTCGCGATGGGGGACCTGCGCCGCAAGCCTGGCAGCGCTGGCTTTCCGGTGCCCGGTTACCAGTTCGCCATCCTCGATGACGATGGACTTGCTCTGCCCGACGGGGCAAGCGGCAATGTCGTTATCGAAACCCCGCTGCCGCCCGGCACCTTCCGTTCGCTGTGGAACAACAACGCCACGTTTGTCCGAAATTTCGAGACGTTCCCTGGGTACTACGAAACCGGTGATGCAGGCTTTCGCGACAGTGAGGGCTTCATGCACATCATGGGACGAACCGACGACATCATCAACATCGCCGGTCATCGGCTGTCGACCGGACAGATGGAAGAGATCGTGTCGCGGCAACCAGGTGTCGCTGAATGCGCCGTCGTCGGTGCGGACGATAACCTCAAAGGTATGGTACCGATTGCTTTCGTCACCCCGCAAGCCGGCTATGCGACGGACAAGAGCCTTGTCGAGCGCTCAGTCCTTTCCGTGCGCAGCGAACTGGGGGCTATCGCGGCGCTGAAGGCAGTTCTGGTCGTTGAGCAATTGCCCAAGACCCGTTCTGGCAAGATCTTGCGTAGCCTGCTCCGTAAGATCGTGAACCGCGAACCCTTCGATATCCCCGCGACAATTGACGAGCCGGAAACGCCAGCCAAGCTTGCGGCGGTTTTTGCGGAAGAAGCGGGACTTAACGACCCTCATTCGCTGAAGCGGGTAAGTGATTGATCCGCATCATGAGCGTTTTGACCGATTAGAGGCAGCGTCAGAACGCTCTCGTAATGGTGTACGATCGGGTTTTGTTATGATCGTAGCCATCCGGTGAGGCTTGCGATTACCCATAAGTATTTGAGACGCTATGTTCGCGGTTGGTAGCTCGTCCCCGGCATGCAGTATCGAGGGTTGACCAAAGATCAGGTCCTATCCTCATGCATGGGAGACGAGCCATGGAATATTCTACGACATATGTAGCGATGGACACGCACAAAAAGACGATAGCGGTATCGGTCGCGGAGGCAGGTCGGCGCGGGGAGGTCCGCTACATCGGTGAGATATCCAGTGATCCTACAGCAGTGGCGAAGATGGTTGCCAAGCTGGCGGCACGTCATGCCCGTTTGTCATTCTGCTACGAGGCGGGGCCGTGCGGCTACGGCCTTCATCGCCAGATCACGCAGCTCGGCCACGAGTGCGTTGTCGTTGCTCCTTCACTCATTCCGACACGTCCCGGCGATCGGGTAAAGACCGATCGTCGCGACGCCACCGCTATTGCCGCGCTGTTTCGTTCCGCCGAACTGACCGCAGTGTAGGTGCTGGACGAAGCTCATGAGGCCATGCGGGACTTGTGCCGGGCCCGCCAGATGGCGATGCAGGGATTGCGCCGGACCCGCCAGCAGGTGCTGGGCTTTTTGCTGCGCCAAAGCCGGATATACAGCGCCGGCAATCACTGGACCGGAAAGCATCGCCGATGGCTGGCAGCCCAAGGCTTCGAACATCCTGCCCGCCAGATTGCTTTCGAGGAGATGGTCCAGGTCGTTGATGAAGCCGAGGCCCGCCGGGATCGGCTTGCCCGGCAGATGGAGGCATTGGTGCCGTCGTGGTCATTGGCGCCGGTCGTGACTGTTATCCAGGCCTTGCGTGGGATTGCCCTGATCGCGGCGATCACCATCGTGGCCGAGATTGGCGATTTCCACCGTTTCGCCAACCCCCGCCAGTTGATGGCCTACCTCGGCCTGGTGCCTTGCGAGCATTCTTCCGGCGCCAAAACCGCGCGTGGAAACATCACCAAGGCCGGGAATACTCGTGCGCGACGCATGCTGGTCGAGAGTGCCTGGACTTACAGACTCCCGGCGCGGATCGGAGAGACCATACTCAAACGCAATCAGGGGCTCGACCAGTCGATCCGCGATATCGCCTGGAAGGCGCAGGTCAGGCTCTGTGCTCGTCATCGCCGTATGACCCGCGCCGGCAAATCGGCAAACGTCGTCAACGTCGCCATCGCCCGCGAACTGGCCGCCTTCGTATGGGCCATAGCGACTAGCCTCAAACAACCAGTCTAATTAACCCGCAGCAGCAAAAGGAGCATCTGCACTAGCTAGGCCGTAGATCTGTAATTGCAGAGCGAGGCGGTGTGATCCCTTGAGGGTTTCATGGATCTGTCCGCACTAACCGGGCCGAGGCCTGGCCGTGCTGTATCGGGTCTCACAGAGCCGAACGTTGCATTGACTCGATGCGGGCTTGTTTACCCACTACGCAGCTTCGCAGATCGCTCGTCCCTGCGTTCCCTCGCGGAACACCGCCCTCGGATCAACTTTGACGCTTCACCGCTGGCAAACAGGTTCTACTCTACCTCATGCTTGGAACAAAGTGCCATCACGCAGCATGGCATGCATGATTACCGCGAGCCGGCGAGCAAGCGCGACACGGGCCTTCTTCAGGCCGCGGCGCTTGGCGATATTCAGAGCCCATGTTTTCAAGGCAAAGGTCTCGCGGCTGCGGGTGAGGATCGAGTTGGCCGCCTCGTAGAGCAGCTTGCGGACGGTCCCGTCGCCTTGCTTGGTGATCCGGCCTGTCCAGTCGAGTTCTCCCGATTGGTGGCGTCTGGGCACCAGGCCGAAGTAGGCGCCGGCATTGCGCGATTGTCGGAAGCGACCCGCTTCATCCACCGCGGCCGCGAATGCGGCGGATGTCTGCACGCCGACGCCGGGGATAGTCATGAGGATCTCGCAGGCCTGTGACTGGCTGGCGATAACACGCAGGCGACGGTCCATTTCCTTGATCTGCTCGACCAGTTCGGCGCGCACCGACAGCAAAGAGGCGATGGCATCGCCAAGGCCGGGGATATGCGCGGCCTGCTTGATCCGTTGGAGGAATGCCTTTCCCTGGCCAGCGCCGGGGCGATAGCCGAACGTGGCGCAAAGACCGCGGATCATGTTATCGAGACGGACACGGGCCTCGACCAGGTGGCCACGCGCGGAAATCACACTGCGGACGCCATGCGCTGCAGGAGATTTGACGTGCACCTCCTTGTAGAACCCCGTTCGAGCCAGTTGCGCGAGCCCGGCGGCATCGTGCGGGTCGGTCTTGTTCGCCTTCATTGCCTTCAGGCTCTGGTGCGCCTGCCGGGCGTCGATGCACACCACCAGGACGCCGAGTTCGCGCAGTCCAAGGCAGATCGCCGGCGACATGCGGCCGGTCTCGATCACCGCGCGTTCGATCGGGCCATTGCGTTCGAGCATCTCAGCCAGGGCCTCTGGCGAACTCTCGACCTTCTCCGACACGAGCTTCCGACCATTTTCATCAACGATGCAGACCTGCGTGGTTTCCATCGACAGGTCCAATCCGGCATAGTGCTTCATGGCTGCTTCCTTCCTTCAGGATTCGACAACCAGAAGTGTGCGCCTCCACCGGGGTCCGAGGAAGCAGCCGCAATTACACGATGACTCATAAGCACGGAGCCAGAGGCGCATTGAAGCGAGTTGCACCATGGCGAGGAAGTTGTCGGCGAGTTTATCATAGCGGGTTGCGACGCGACGGAAGTGCTTCAGCTTCGAGAAGAACCGTTCGATCAGGTTGCGCTCGCGGTAGAGGCGCTTGCTGAAGCAGGGTTTCCATTTTCGATTGGATTTGGCCGGAATATTAGGCGTAGCTCCTTGCTCTTCGATCAGTGCGCGAATGCGGTCGGCATCGTAGGCTTTATCAGCGAGCACGATGGTGCGCGGCCCGAGATGGTCGAGCAGCGTGTCCGCGACCTGCCCGTCATGCGCCTGTCCCGCCGTTAGGCCAAGCCGGATCGGGAGCCCTTGCGCATCGACGACCGCGTGGATTTTGGTCGTAAGCCCGCCTCGGGAGCGACCGAGGCAATGATCTCGATCCCCCTTTTTGCCGTCGCGGCCTGCTGGTGGGCCCGAACAGAGGTGCTGTCGTGCGCAGCGGTGATGGCATCCATCATCCGGTCCCAGACGCCAGCCTTTCGCCATCGCACGAAGCGGTTATAGCAGATGGTGCGCCGCCCATAGCGCTCGGGAAGATCGCGCCACGGAGCACCGGATCGCAGCACCCAGAAAATGCCGTTCAGGACGCGTCGGTCGTCAACACGCGGAACGCCTCTGGGCTTGTTGGGCAGCAGCGGCTCGATCACGCGCCACTCAAAATCGGTTAGGTCATATCGGCTCATGCCGCCGCTGAATCACAAGTCGAAGCGAGACAAAACCCATTATGTGCTATCCGGCGTGTATCCAGGTCAAAGGCAGTGTTGAAATGAGCGAGTGGCGAGATGTTCACGTTGGCTTTGAGGGCGACGGTGTGAAAATCAGCGGCATTGCAGTCTGGCAGCAAAATTGGCGACGCACTGGGGAAGAAGCCATTCAACTCCCTCATCCAAGCTACCAGCATCAGCGCCATCGGTTCGATATTTACGAGGTCGGGCCTACAGATAGCCTAATCCGCTTCGCGGCTGGCGAACTCTCCAACGGTGTATGGGGCTTCTACATCCCAGCCTGAATCGCGTTTATGGGTTCACGACCTAACACACACTCTGCGCTGCTCATCAATGGAAGCGGCGGCACGGTAGGGCATTCCTCGATGTGATTCTGTGGCCGGTCAAAACCGACGCCCGACTTGAGACAGAGGCAGGCCCGAGACGAATACGCGGTCTTGCGGTATCCAACCCGCGCATCACAGTCTGATCAACCGTCGTCCAACGCCGCCGCTTCCTACCATGCGCAGCGCTACAAACCCTCGCCGCCATTGCGAGCGGAAATCGTGTCCCGAGGGGTTCTCTAATCGCCAAGGTCAAGTGTTGATTTCTCAGCGATCCATCCTGCGTGCCGGGCTCTTGGGTTCTCTCCGCGGTCACCGCGTCGGGTGCCGCATGTTTGCGTTCCAGTTCGGGGGATCGAAGTGGTGTGCGCGGTCATTGCCGCTAACCCGGGAGCGATCTCACCCTCGCCGCGCGTCCCGGCTGGACGCATTCCGTTGTGCTGATGATCAGTGTCGTTTCGGTTGCGATCTATGCCATCGCTGGCTCCCGGAAGGGCGTGTTAGTGCGCCACATCGCATGCAATGTTACAGCAAGTTTCCGCGCCAGAGCCACCTTGGCTTTTCGGGTTCCTGTCCTTTCGGCGATAGCTTTGGACCAGTTGCGTAAGCGTGGGCCACCAAGGTCCCGACAGACGATCGCGTTCGCCGCCTCAAATAGGCATTTCCGCGTGAACCTATCTCCGCGTTTCGAGATGCGACCGTTCCGGCTACACCCACCGTGTCGCTATCGCGAACAGCCGTCTCGTCAGCATGGTCGATGCTACCGTCACCTTCCGTTGGCGCGACTATCGGCATGGCAATGCCCAAAAGCATATGGCTTTGACCGCAGACGAGTTTATCCGCCGGTTCCTGCTCCACACTCTGCCCGACCGCTTCCATCGCATCCGTCATTACGGTTTTCTTGCCAACGGATGTCGTCGTACCCTATAGCGCGACGATCTGGATGAGAGGCCTCTCATCCTGTTTGTCGCGCGGCAACTGCCGCCAAGGCCTTCTCGGCGGTGCGGCGTGGCTCCAGGAGGCTTGGGAAGTAACTGCCTTTTCGAAGCTTCGGGATCGCCAGATCAATCCGGCCAGCTCGCGTATCCCAACCGCGCTCGCGGTAGCCGTTGCGGTGGTTCAGCCGTTCCGGGCTGCGTGATCCGCAAGGCACGCCCGTCTTAGCCTCGATCTCCAGATCCATCATGCGCTCTGCGGCGAATGCCAGCATCTCACCCACCAAATCGCTATCAGCCCCTTGCTCAATCAGCTCGACAAGGGCCATTCTGTCATCGGTCATCGTCTTCTCCAGGTTCGAGTTCGCATCCGAACCCTACCAGAAGATCGACGGTGGCCACCCTCTCAGGGAAACCTTCCTACACCACTTAACGTAATCGCCACACTCGACCTCCGCTTCGTTGCGGTAGGAGGACATTGCCGCTTCGGCGCTCGGCCGGAGTCGAACGTGGAGGACATTGCCGCTCTCGATGGCAAAATTCAGGCCGTAGCCAAACAGCATGGTACGGTACGTCTTTTGATGACAGCACCGGGAGTCGGACCGATCACCGCGATGGCGGTAACTGCAGCGTTCGACGACGCCGAACGCTTCAACCGATCTTCCAGCGCGGGCGCTTATCTCGGTCTGACGCCAAGGCGCTACGAATCTGGCGAAATCAGCCGGAACGGGCGCATCTCGAAAAGCGGTGACAGGTTCGCTCGGAAATGCCTGTACGAAGCGGCGAATGCGATCTTGTCTCGAAAGCTTGGCGGCCCTCGCCTGCGTGAGTGGGCACAGGCGATCGCCGGCCGAACCGGGCCTCGCAAAGCGAAAGTCGCGCTGGCCAGGAAGCTGGCGGTAACATTGCACGCAATGTGGTGTACCAATACGGCCTTCCGGGAGGCCGCTATGGCCTGACCTAAATCCGAAACAATACGCTGAACTCAAGCGCGACAGAACGCGTCCTCCTGGGACGCTTAGCGAGGGTGAAATCGTTCCCGCGAGTGCGGCACGGACCGCGCACACCACTTAGATTCACCCTACTTTGAACGCTAACATGCGGCGTCCAGCGCGACGACCGCGGAGAGAACCCTGGAGCCCACCACGCGCGTGACGAACCGCATAAGAGATCAGCTGTTGACAGTGGCGATTAGGGAACCTCGCGGGACACGACCCACCCTAATCAACGAATAACCACATGATTATGAGTAATGGATACTGGGACGGTTGCGCCTGAGCGAACGTTTTGATAAATCATCAGGGCTTCATGACATCTGCGAAGGTTTCCCGTTGGGAGATTTATCGCGTGCCCAAGGTTAACTTTCGCCTCGACGAGTCGCTGCACTCAACATTGATGCGACGCGCGCGTGGCGCGAACCTCTCTCTGTCAGGATTTATCCGTCAGGCGCTGGAACAGGCGGTCGACGAGCGCAAGCGCTACGTCTTCTCCTCGCAAGATGAAATCCTCGCCACCTCCATCCAGATACTCTCGATCCTGGCGACCTCCGTGGGCCAGCAGTCGCCGAAGGCCCTCGAACAAGGCATGGCCCAGGCGCGATCCATACTTCTGGAGCGCGGCCTCCTCGGGGAGGCGGATCGCCCATGAGCATTTTCCGGAACGATACGCTGGGATCGTGGACGCGGGGCGGGCAAGCGATCGTCCACAATGTCCGCATGACCACTCAGGTCTTCTACCAGACCATGCTGGCCGGGTTGATCATCTGGATCATCGGCACGCTTTGGTATGCCTTCGAAAAATCGACGGAATATGAGCGCTTCGTGCTGGTCAAGCTCGCGGAGGCGATGATCAAGGTCGACGCAGCGGGCGGCCCCAACGATCCGGTCCAGTTTCGCACGCCGACAGGCCAATCCTACTGGACGTCCGCGGACTGGTTGGCCGCTTCGACCCTGGCAAAGAAGACGCTGCACCAGTTCGAGATCTATCTTCTGCACGGCGCTCTTCTATCCGGGCTCTTCACCCTCGCCATGCTCGGATGGGCCTGGTTCTACTTCACGCGGACGGGCAGGGGCCTTGGCTCCAACGAATATCTGCGCGGCGCCCGCTTCGGTACCATCAGGCAAGTGAAGCGCGCACTCTGGCGGCAAGGCAAGGGACCGTTGATCGTAGGCAATGTCCCGGTCCCGGAAGCCTTCGAACCCGAACATATCCTTCTGTGCGGGGCGCCGGGGACAGGCAAGACCAACCTCATCAACGGCATGCTCGATGGCATTCGCAAGTCGGGAAGGCGAGCGATCGTCTATGACACGGCGGGTACTTTCGTCGAGAAATTCTATCGCCAAGGCACGGACATGCTGCTCAATCCGCTCGACCAGCGCACGGCGCGCTGGTCGCCCTGGGTCGATGTGCCGCGCGACTATCATTATGATCAGATCGCCGAGTCGACGATCCCCGACAAGCATGGCGATCCATTCTGGGCCAAGGCCGCGCGAGGCACCCTAGTCGCGGTCATGCGCAAGGTCGCGCGGCAGAAGCACACCTATGTCTCGGTGCTGCTCGACCGGCTGCTACGCTCCAAACTCAAGGATCTCGCCGCTTTCGTGTCCGGGACGGATGCAGCAGCCTTTATCAGCACCGAAGGTGAAAGGACGTCGGCAGGCATTCAAGCGGAACTCGCGTCGGTCATGCGCAGCTTCGGGTATCTCGACGATACCGAAGATGGCTTTTCGATCCGCGACTGGGTGGAGAAGGGGCAGGAAGGGAGCTGGCTCTTCATCACCGTCAAGGCAGATCAGTTGCCGTCGTTGCGGCCCCTGATCACCGTCTGGCTCGATATCGCGATCAGCGCGATCATGAGCCTCACGCCCGACCGCGATCGCCGCCTCTATTGCGTGATCGACGAGCTGCCGACGCTCCAGAAGCTGCCGTCACTGTCCGACTTCCTTGCCCGGGCCCGCAAATATGGCGGCTGCGGCATATTGGGGTTCCAGTCCTATCCCCAGCTTGAAGCCACTTACGGCATTCAGGATGCCGCTGCCATCACCGGCTACTGTTCCACATGGGTAGCGTTACGGGCCAACGATACCGCGACGGCCAAACATGTGTCGGAGAATCTGGGTCAGGTCGAGCAGGTCGAGGCCAATGAGGGCATGTCCTATGGCGTCAACGACATGCGTGATGGCGTCAACCTCTCGCGGATGCAGGTGACGCGGCCGCTGGTGATGCCGACCGAAGTCACCAACCTGCCCAACCTGGTCGGATTTCTGCGCTTCGGCCGCAATCTGCCGGTTGTCCGCTTCGACAGCCGTTTCAACGAAATTCCTTCACTCGGCCCCGCCTTTCTCGAGCGTACGGAGTCCCCCATTCAGATCGATAAGGCGAAGAAGCTCGTCCGGATCGCTCACGCCGAAGCGCGCGTCCGAGAGGTGATCGAGCGGGAAGCGGCGCAAACACCGCCGCCGCCCGCGAAACCGCCGGCCAGTTCCCCAGACGAGCCGCCGAGCGGTGAACAACCGCCGCAATCTCCGCCGCAGCAACGGGACCTGTTCCAGCCGCCTGAGCCGCACGTCGATGCGCAGCGGGTTGAAGACATCCTGTTGAACGAGGAGGACGCTGACCTTCCGGTTCCGCCCCGGCTCGCCTGGACGATCCTGGCGGGCAAGCAGGGCGAAATCCGCTCCGACCTGGTGCAACATGAGCGGGACGATGGTCCGCGCGAACCGTCGCGACCGGCATGATCCA
Source organism: Sphingobium sp. MP9-4 (assembly GCF_005281675.1). NCBI lineage: Bacteria > Pseudomonadati > Pseudomonadota > Alphaproteobacteria > Sphingomonadales > Sphingobiaceae > Sphingobium > Sphingobium sp. MP9-4. The sequence continues at coordinate 88,194 of NZ_LUFI01000019.1, forward strand.
GCCGCAACGTCTCCACGGCAAGCCCGCCAATATCGCCCGATATTATACGGTTGGCGACTATTATACCAAGGGCGGCAACGAGCCGTCCGAATGGGGTGGCAAACTTGCTGCCGACCTCGGCCTTTCCGGTCCCGTCGACGCCAGGCAGTTTCGTGACCTGCTTGCCGGCAAAGTCGGCGATCAGCAACTGGGGCGACACCGCACTGACGGGCAAATTCAGCATCATCCCGGCTGGGACTTTGCCGTCAATGCCCCGAAATCCGTATCCATCATGGCGCTGGTGGCAGGGGATGAGCGAGTGCTCGCCGCGCATGAACATGCTGTCACAGCTGCCATCACCTATCTGGAGGAACAGGCACAACTTCGCCGCCGCGAGGAAGGCAAGATCGTTCATGAGACCACGGGGCGCATTCTCGTCACGCGCTTCACCGAGCATGGCAGCCGGGAACTCGACCCGCACCTCCATACCCATCTGGTCGTTCTCAACATGACCAATCGCCAGGATGGCGACCCGATGGCGAGCCTGGAAAGTCGCGTCATGTATGGTGAGCAGCGCGTCGCCGGGCAGATCTATCGCAATGCGCTCGCCTTCAGCCTCCGCGAGGCTGGTTATGAGGTCGAGTTCGATCCTCGCACTGGCTTATTCGAGATACGGGGCGTGCCCAAGGAGCTCATCGAGCGCTTCTCGCAGCGCGCAGAGGCGATCGAGGAGCATGCCCGGGAACATGGCCTGGTCGGCCAAAAGGCCCAGCGCGCCTCCTTCTATGCCACCCGCAAGGCCAAGGTGAAGATCGGCGCGCAAGAACTTACTGTACAATGGCATGAACGGACTGGCGACCAACTCGACACGCTTGATAAAATCGCTGCCGTTGCACGCGAACGGGAGGGGCAACATTCTCCCCCTACCGAACGCACGGCTTCACGCGCTGCCCTTTTCGGCCTGCGGCAACTCGAAACCGCCGAAGCCGTCAACAATCTCGGCGATATCCTGCGCACGGGGCTCGCAGCCCATGTCGGGGAAATGCGGCTGGAGGATCTGCGTCCTCGGGTCGCGATGCATGAACTCATGCGAAAACTGCTGCCGACCCACGAGCAAACGGGCGACAGGGTACTCACGCATGGACGCACCACCCGCAAGTCATGGCGGCTGGAACTGGCGCTTACCCAACATATTGCACTTGGCCTCGACGACGCCCGGCCGATCGCGTCGGGCGACCGGCTCTTGGCCGTGCTGGAAAAGACGACACTCAATGCGGAGCAGCAGCGGGCCCTGGTCGAGACCGCTATGTCACGGGATCGCGTCACCGGAATCCACGGCGTTGCCGGTTCGGGCAAATCGACACTGGTGCGGGTATTGGGCGAAGCGGCGGAACCAGGAACGACGCTGATAGCATTGGCGCCCACATCATCGGCGGCTGCGGAACTGGGGCAAAAGGCCAGTATCGAGGCGCACACGGTCGCCAGCTTTGTAGCGCGTGGCGGCCATGGCATAACGGATCGCCATGTGCTCGTGCTCGACGAGGCCGGTCAGCTTGGCAACCGTCAGGCTAGAAGGCTGCTCGAGATCAGCCGGATAACCGGAGCAAGGCTCCTGTTCCTTGGTGACGAGAAGCAGACCGGCGCCATCGAACAAGGCAAGCCCTTCTGGCTGATGCGCCGGCTGGGATTGCCGGTGGTGGAACTGACCGAGGCGGTTCGCCAGGAAACCCGTACGATCAAAGAAGCGGTCGCTCAGGCGAGGGCCGGCAATTTCGAGCAGTCGCTCAAGAATCTCGACAGCGTGACGACCGTCACCGACAATGAGGCCATGGCCGCGATGGTGGTCAACGCCTGGGTGAGGCTCAAGCCCGACTCCCGTGCGGGCACCAACATCCTCGTGCTCGACAACGCCACGCGCCTCATCGTCAACAGCAAGATCCGCGAAGCGCTCAGGAACGAGAATGGGTTGGCAGCCGAAGACAGCAGGCTCTCGATCCTTGCCCCGGCAGGCTTCACCGATATCGAAAAACATATGGGCCGCTTCTACGGAGCAGGGCAGGTGGTGCGCTTCGACCGCGACATCGCTGGTCTCGGCGTTGCCCGGCACACGGACTATCGCGTCGTAGGGCTCGGACGGGAGCCCAACGGCCGGCAGGTCGTGCGCCTTGTCGATGAACAGGGTCGCATCATCCGCTGGGATCCGCAGACGACACGGGCCCGGCACATCAATGTCTTCAACCCCGAAGAGCGTGATCTGGCCGAGGGGGATCGTATCCAGTGGCGACTGGTCAATCGCGATCTCGATCTGCGCAACGCCGAGCGCGGCACGGTCGAAAAGCTGGACGGCGACCTCGCCACCATACGATGGGACCGGGACGGCCGTGTACAGCAGGTCAACCTGACAGAGCACAAGACCTGGGACCATGGCTATGCCGAGACGGTATATTCCTCCCAGTCGAAGACCTATCCGCGGGTCTTCCTGCTGGCGCCCGTGGACTCGCCGCTGGTTAGTGCCCAGAACTTCTACACTGCCATTACGCGCGCCAAGTACGGCGTCAGGCTCTGGACGAACAACGTCAAGGAACTTGTCGCCAAGCTGGAGCGACAGTCGGGTGAGAAGACCTCCTCCACCGAGGGCCTTGGACGCATGGACCAGGACCGCGTCGGCCCGTTCACGAACCGGCAGCGCGCGCGCCTGGCAACGCTGAAGGCCGAACAGGAAAAGGACCGGGCGTCGCGTGGAGATCGCGCCCTTGAAAGGCAATTGTCTCGCCGGGATCGCGGACCGCAAGGGACAGCAGAGTATATCGCGGAAGGCGCCCGAAGCGTCGCGCAGGTCCTCTACCGGTTTCTCGAGGGTATTCTCGATCGTGCTCGCACCCGGATCGAGCCCCCGGCGACGCATGCTGAACGGCAGTCGCCATCCCCCGCACCTCAACCCGAACCCTCCCACGGTCCCGAACGATAGAGGCTCGTCCCATGCTCCTCATCCTGCTCGCTGTCGCGTTGATGCTCCTGGCCCTTGTCCTGCACCGCTTTCACGTGCCCTTGCGGCATCGCTGGCGTCGCAGGCAGGCAAGGTTCATGGTGCAGCAACTGCGCCGCCGTGATCGCCTGCAACCGCCCCAGCTCCTCTACGCCCGGCTAAGAAGCATGGATCCGCTCGCCTTTGAGGAATTGCTGCTCGAAAGTTTGGAGCGTCGTGGTTTCAGGGTCATCAGAAACCATCGCTACACTGGCGATGGCGGCATTGATGGAAAGGTGATGATCGACGGCGCTCTGTGGCTCATCCAGGCCAAGCGCTATGCAACGGCCATCCGGCCCGAACATGTCAGCGCCTTCAATGCGCTGTGCCGGGCCAGCAACTGTCGCGGCCTTTTCATCCATACCGGCCGAACAGGGCCGCAGAGCCGAGAATCCATCGGTAACAGCAGCCACGTCGAGATCCTATCCGGGCGGAGGCTGCTTGCCCTGGTGACAGGCGGCCCGATAGCAGTGGCTGAAGTACCAGGCCGTGCCGTGCTTCCCGCGAAATCTCATCGAGCCACGCCGTGGCGGGCACGGTGATGTGGCGCCTTCTCTCGAGCACGACATGGGCAGTCACTGCCTTGCTGGCAGCATCGCCGGAACGGGCCATGGCCGCGCCCGAAAAAGTGCAGGAGGAACAGCGTATAGCTACCTGCATCCGTCACGCGTCGATGGGTCATGCGTGGCTGGAGAAGACGCTTTGGGGCCTGCGAGACCAGGAAGCAGGCTGGATCGGAGCTGAAGTCCGCAATAGCAATGGCTCGCATGATCTTGGCCCCTTGCAGATCAACAGCTGGTGGGTGCCGCGCATCGCCGCGCAAGTCGGGCACTCCGAATTGCAGGTACGACATTGGCTGCGCTTCGATCCCTGCTTCAACGCCGAAGCTGCGCGATGGATCTTTCTCTCCGGCCTACGAGCGGCGAAAGATTACTGGGCGGCAATTGGCCTTTATCACAGTCCGACTACTTGGCGGCAGCGCAGATATTCAGGTTCGGTCGCACGTCGGATGAAAATTCGCTTTGGCGAGAGCGTCTTTCACGAGCCGATGCGGACACATAATTAACGCTGGAAACATTGGCCAGCTACATCGCTGCGAGCGTGAAGGAATAGCTATAGTAGTGGGCTGCGGCGCCCGAGGGTGCCATGTCGCGGTGGCGCACGAGCAGAAGATAGCGACCGGCATCCGGCGAGGTAACGGTGAACTTGCCCGACGCATTGGTGTGGAGGTCGGCCGCCACTTTCTTTCCATCATAGAACCCGGCTTCCTGGAACAACCTCACGTCGGCGTTGGCCAGCCCCTTGCCGCTGTACAGGACCTTAATCGTGAAGGGCTGCGCTGTAGTGATCGATGTCGCGTTGCAAAGCGGATCGAATTTTGAACGCTGTGCCCCGCATATTTTAAGGCAGCAGCGCCGGCATCCTCCAGCCGTTCACCCTAGCGCCATGGCCCACTCCGGTTGCGAGGCACAAACAAGGACGGTTAAGCGGACTTCTACAATTTATTCAGATTGCGACTTCTAGAGAATGGCGACGTCGGCAGTTGTAGTTCCCCGCAAACACCGCTGCCGACATTGGAGACGAACTCGAGTATCGGTCCCGGTTTAATCCCTCCCCCGCAACCACCGATACCGACAAACCAGATTTTTCACTGGTTTGTCGGTCTCTGTTAGATCGCCCTCCCGCAACCAACGCCATAGAACTACAAACACCGCCCTAGGGTCTTCCTGGGGCGGTGTTGTCGTTTAAGGCGTATGAGTAGCCCCTAGATTTCTGGACGCCTTCTATCCTAATTTTGAGGACAGGAGACGACGATGGGGAAGTCCAATTTCAGCGATGAGTTCAAGCGTGATGCGGTGGCCCAGATTACGGAACGTGGGTATCCGGTAGCGGAGGTATCCGAGCGGCTCGGCGTCAGTCAGCATTCGCTGTATGCCTGGAAGCGACAACTGGCGAAGGTTGTGTCTGGCGATGCCATTGGGATTACCCGGACCGCCTATGCCAGGTTTGAAAACGGAAAAAGCTGGCCACGCCCCGACACGTTCGAAGCATTGCAGGACTATTTTGAAGTTTTCGGTGAGCAATTGGCTGTGGCCCGGCAACCTGGAGAGAGGGCGACGGGGCGCGCGGAGCCAAATTTCGACACACTTCGGGCAGACGCAATTCACGACATGGGCCGGTATCTCAGGAAATGTCGAAAGACGAAGAAATATACCCTGCGACAAGTCGCTGCATGGTCAGGCGTATCTGCTGCGCAACTCTCACGCATCGAGCGTGGTGAATGCGCGGATTCGCGGATCATCGGCGTCGTGGACGAAGACAAATATCTCCATAAGGATGAACAGCGGCTGACATTCACAAATCAGATCATCCGCGAAATATACCACGGAACATTCATTCCGCCCGACGAAAAATAACGGCATTTGCGAACATCGTGGTCCGTGTAAACGACCCTTAACGGTCATCTAGCTGCCAAATTTTCATTCCTAGGTGCGGACCGTCTGCTTCTTGATTTTGTTCGTTGGATTGTGGCTACAACGAAGAGGACGGGTTTCGGCAGCGATGACAGGAAGTTTCGTGCCGCGCCTAGGGTAAAGCGCGATATTGGGCGTCTGTGACCGGCTCCTGCCAGACGACATCGCCACGGTCGACGATTGCGACATGGGTCATTGCCGTCACTGGGCCTGCACCATGCCAGTGGCGCGTACCTGCTGGCGTCCATACGACGTCGCCAGCGCGCATGACCCGAACCGGCCCGCCTTCGCTCTGCATCCGACCTTCGCCCTGGGTGACCACCAGCAATTGCCCGTTGGCATGGCTGTGCCAGTTGCTGCGTGCTCCAGGCTCGAACCGGACCGTGCCCCCGCTAGCACCGGTGTCGGTCGAGAACGATGAACTGATCGACACCGTCCCGGTGAAGCGATCGGCCGCCCCCTGGCTGGGAGTCTCGCCTGCGCGGACGACGATCATCTCTGTGTTGGCGGCCGGCCGTTCCGATCCCAATTTGCCGGCCGCGCTCATCGCCCGTGGCCATCCGGCGTAGAAGGCCAGATGAGTGATTGCCTCCGCCAGTTCCGTACGGGTCAGGCCATTGCGAAGCCCGAGCGGAATATGGAAATCCAGTTGATCGGCTGAACCCGTCGCGGCGAGCGCAGCGATGGTGACCAGACTCCGATCGCGCGGTGACAGATCGGATCGACGCCAAAGGTCGGCGAACAGGACATCATTGGTCAGATCGCCAAGCGCAGGCGCAGATTCCGCCATCGCCTTGTCGACGGCGACGGCGCGCTCCGCGTCGCCTGGCGGCACCGGCAGCAACGCGTCCTTATCCGACTTCAGCGTCGCAAGATCGATCTTGCGCGCCATGAAGGCCTCCCGTACCGGCTCCAGCGCCGCAACCGCACTCGGCCAACCCATGTAGAAGGCCAGATGGGTGATCAGCCCGGAAATGGCGGCTGGTGGCACGCCATTGTCCAGCGCTCGGCCGATATGGCCAGCCAATGGACCAGTCCGGCCGGTCGCTATCAGGGTCGCGACGACGACTAGGCTGCGGTCGCGCTTAGCAAGGCCGGGGCGTTCCCAGATGTCGCCGAAAAGGACGCGATCGGTATAGTCGGCCAGTTGTGGCGCTACTTCCTGCATCAGGGGTGGCGCAACCGATGCTCCTGTCCTGTTTTGCGCACTGGCGGCCTCGCCAGCGGCGCTGGCCGCCAGCGCCATCATGCCACCGATCATGGACGATTTGGTCATGCCAACCTCCGTTTCTGAAAAAAAGGTGGGCGGCGCGCCACACGCACCGCCCGCTTTTGATCAGGCAGCCGCTTCCAGCGAAGCCATGTCGATCACGAACCGGTAGCGGACGTCGCTGCGGTCGAGCCGGTCGAACGCCTCGTTGATCTGGTCCATGCGGATCATCTCCACATCCGGCAGGACGCCATGCTCGGCGCAGAAATCGAGCATCTCCTGGGTTTCGGCGATACCCCCGATCAGCGAGCCAGCGATGCGGCGGCGGCCGAAGATCAACGGCAGGGTCGTGGGCTGGCCGATCGGCCCGACCTGTCCCACCAGCACCAGCGTGCCGTCGATATCGAGCAGGGGCATATAGGGGTTGATGTCATGATCGACCGGGACGGTATCGATGATAAGGTCGAAACAGTCGGCCGCCCGCGCCATCTCCTCGGCATCGGTCGACAGCAGGAAGGCGTGGGCGCCCAGCTCCGCGGCGTCCTGCTGCTTGTCGGGGGTTCGGCTGATCATGGTCACATGCGCCCCCATGGCCGCCGCGATCTTGACCCCCATATGGCCAAGCCCGCCCAGGCCGATGACACCGACCCGGCTGCCCTGCTTGACGCCCCAGGTACGCAGCGGCGAATAGGTGGTGATCCCGGCGCAGAGCAGCGGCGCTGCCTTGGCCACATCCAGCCCGTCCGGCATTTTCAGCACGAACTCCTCGCGTGCGATCAGATGCTTGGCATAGCCGCCACGGGTCAATTCGCCATCAATGCGATCGGGGGAATTATAGCTGTCAGTGCGGCCGTTGCGGCAATATTGCTCCTCGCCATGGTCGCACTGGTCGCATTGCTGACAACTGTCCACCAGGCAGCCGATGCCTTGCCTCCAGCGATCTCTACTGACCTGTGCTCGTGCCTAACCCGCTGTTCGCTAATGCTCATCAATGCCCTGTTCGATTGACGTTTTGCGTGACTGGATTTCCAAAGAAAAACGTCGAGAAAAATTGGAAAGCCGCCCCGTCGCCTACAAAATGCATACCCCATGCGAGTGGTTCGCTTTGCGCATCGCCACGTTGGGATGGTGCCATTAACGCAAATGCGATTTATTTGCAAAACAAGACATTTGATTTTTGCGCGGTTCGCAAAGCCTGCCGCGGCACGGCAAATAGTCCTTGTCGAAGGCGTAATGTGCTCCTTGCTGGACAGCATAAATCACAGTCCTTAATTCGCATATGCGAATCAATATCAATAAAGAGGCTGATATGCGACATATGCGATGGATGGGGGGCCTGCTTTCTGGGGGCGGTATTGTTGCTGCCGTGGTGCCTGCGTTTGGGCAGGAACAAGCCAGTCAGGATGGTCAGGCTGTCATGCTCGGGTCGGTTCGGGTCGAAGGGGAGGCCGTTGATGATGGGCTGACCAGCGATCTAGCATCTACCGAGGGGACCGGCTCTTACACGACCCGGTCGATGAAGACCGCGACGAAGCTGCCCATGTCGATCCGGGAGACGCCGCAGTCGGTGACCGTCGTCACCCGCCAGCGACTGGATGATCAGGTGATGACCAACATCACCGACGTGGTGAAAAATACGCCAGGCCTGTTCCTCAACTATTCCAGCGGGCCCGGCCGCCCGAGCTTTACCGCGCGCGGCTTCGATATCGACAATATCATGTATGACGGCCTACCGTCCCGCTATCAGGGATGGGTCGTGGGCAGTCAGGCCAATATGGCCATCTATGACCGGGTGGAGGTGGTGCGCGGCGCTACGGGCCTTGTAACCGGCAGCGGCAATCCATCGGCGGCGATCAATCTGGTGCGTAAGCGCCCGACCCGCGACTTTCAGTTCAATCTCGAAGGATCGGCCGGCAGTTGGGACAATTATCGCGGGCAGATCGACATGTCGGGCGGTGTCGATCAGGCCGGCAATCTGCGGGTGCGGGTCATCGGCTCCTATCAGGACAGCAGCAGTTTCCGCGACGGCGAGGTCATTCATCGCGGCCTGATCCATGCGATCGGCGAATATGATATCGGTCCCGATACGACGTTGATGGTGGGCGTCACACATCAGGATGATTTCTTCAACAGCTTCTGGGGCGGCTTGCCGCTCAGCGCCACCGGCGCCCATCTCGATCTGCCGCGCTCGACCCGGCCCAGCTATGACTGGGAAGGCAAAAGCCAGAAGTCGAACACCGTCTTTGGCGAACTGATCCATCGTTTCGGCCACGACTGGAGCGTCCGGCTGGCGAGCATGAAGGTGTGGCAGGATGCTATGTTCTCCGGCACCTATGTCTATCGGCGGCCCGACCTGACGCTCACCCATTCCGCCTATCAGGCCGCCTATGACGAGGATCAGGCCAGTGTCGACCTCTATGCCAGCGGGCCGGTCACGTTGTTTGGCCGTGACCATGATCTGACATTCGGCGCTAGCCGACGCGAGACCTCAACAGGCACGCAAAATTACAGCGGGGGAGGGCTGCTCGCAGGCAATGTCGACATGTTCGATTTCGACCCGGCCAGCGGTACTCGGCCCAATTTCGTGCCGACGACCTACAGCCGGAACGTCATCACCCAGAGCGGTCTCTATGCCTCGACCCGGCTCAATCCGTTCGACGGGCTGAAGATCATCCTGGGCGGGCGGCTGGATTGGTATGATTATGATAACCGCACGGCTGCGACCGGCGATTACAAGGTCGATGCCCACCAGACCGTCTATGCCGGCGCGATCCTGGAAATCGATCGTCATCATTCGTTCTATGCCAGCTTCACCGACATTTTCCAGCCGCAGACGGCCAGGGGCTTTGCTGTCGACACCGACAGCCAGGCGATCCTGAAGCCGATCACCGGCCAGAATTACGAGGTGGGTATCAAGGGCGAATATCTCGACGGGGCGCTGAATGCGGCGATCGCGCTTTTCCGCATCGACCAACGGAATAGGGCATTCGTGCCGACCGACCAGAGCGGTTGTCCCAGCTTCCCGGCCAGCAGTTGCTCGACGGCTGCAGGTCTGGTGCGCAGCAAGGGCATTGATGCCGAACTTCAGGGCGCGATTACGCCCGACTGGAACATTTCGCTCAGCTATACCTATACCAGCATCGAATTTGTGCGGGACACCAACCCTGAAAATGGCGGCAAGAATTTCGAAACCGACATGCCCCGCCACATGGCGAAACTGTCGACCTTCTACACGCTGCCGGGGAAGCTCAACCAGCTGCGTATCGGCGCCGGACTTAACTGGCAGAACCGCATCTACAACGACAATAACGGCGCCAATTTCAACAATGTCGCCTTTCGCGTCGAACAGGGGGCCTATGCCGTTGCCGACCTGATGCTGGGATACAAGATCAGCGACCGGTTCGATCTTCAGGCCAACGTCAACAATCTGTTCGACAAGCATTATTACAAGGCGATCGGATATGATATCCGCTGGGGTTCGACTGATGCCTATGGCGATCCGCGCAATATTCTGGTGACGCTGCGCGGCAGAATCTGAAGGCATGCGCTCGCCAGCCATGGTTGGCGAGCGTCGCAATCGTACGATGCGCTGAATTTTTGCTTGTCTGGAGCCAGTCCGGCTTTGCCAAGGGCTGAAATAGTGGCTCCCCGAGTAGGATTCGAACCTACGGCCATTCGATTAACAGTCGAATGCTCTACCGCTGAGCTATCGGGGAGCAGCCCCGCTTGCGCCGGGCAGGCCGCGCATATGCAGCGGCTTGTCCCAAATGGCAAGCGCTGCTTTCGCCATTCCTGAAAAAAATCTGTGCATATGCATGCGCTTGCGGAACGGGCGCATTTTCGTCCTTTTCCGCCGGTTTTTCAGGTTTCGCCGATGTGGATGGCAAGCCAGATGGTCGGCGCGTCCGTATGGGTGACGCGGTGCGGGATGCCCGCTCGAATCAGTCGATGATCCCCCGGTTCCAGGCGATAGGTGCCGATCCCTTCCAGCAGCAGTTCGGCGGTCCCGGTCAGCACCAGCACCCATTCATCCCAATGCTGGACATAGGGGCGCTCCGGCGGTGTGCTGTGGCCGTGGGATATAATCCGTTCGATCCGCACGCCCGGCATCGACACTATATCCTCGAACAGTTCCTCGGCCGCATGTCCGGACGGGATATCGAGCAGGTTGGTCGGCGCATCGACCGGCAATGCAGGAGGTGGGCATGTCATCGGCGCATGATGCCGATTGGCGGAAAATTGGAAATGGGGGTTTTTACCGGGGCGTCAGCCTGTGGGACGGGGCGTGCCATCTCCGTTGTCGCCGCGCTTGTTGCTTGAAATCCTGCGCCTATCGTGCTGACCATGCGGCCTGGCCGTTCGGCCCAATGTCAGAACAGGGGTTTGATACCGTGACAATGATATCCCGTTTGCTGCTGTCGGCGGCAATGGTGGCGGGCGCTTGCGCCGCGCCGGCAATCGCACAGCCCAAGCAGGTGCTGACCCACGAAACGCTGTGGATGATGAAGCGCGTCGGCGCGCCGGTGGCGAGCCCGGACGGCAAATGGGTGGTCTATGCGCTCAGCGAACCATCCTATGAGAAGGATGGCGCGGTCAGCGACCTGTGGATCGTGCCGGCCGACGGATCGGCTGCGCCGCGCCGCCTGACCGCGACCAAGGCGGGCGAGGGCGATCCGGCCTGGGCGCCCGACAGCCGCCGCATCGCCTTTTCCGCCAAGCGCGAGGGCGACGATGTCGCGCAAATCTATGTGCTGGACCTGGCCGGTGGTGAAGCCCGCCGCGTGACCAGCATCCCGACCGGCGCGGGCAAGCCGATCTGGCGGCCCGATGGTCAGGCGATCCTGTTCGAAAGCGCGGTCTATCCCGGCGCGATGGACGCCGCCGCCAACAAGAAGACGGCCGAGGAGCGCAAGGCGCGCAAATATAATATGCGCGTCTATGAGCATTTCCCGATCCGCTACTGGAACGACTGGCTGGACGACAAGCGGCCGAGCCTGTGGGTCCAGCCGCTGGCCGAGGGTGCGCCGGCGCGCGACATATTGTCCGCCACCAAGCTGGCGCAGGCCGATGGCTTTGGCGGCAATGCCCAGAGCGACGGCGGCATGACGCTGGCGCCGGTCTGGAGCCCGGACGGCAAGGAAATCATCTTCACCGCCACCACCGAACGCTGGAATGCGGCGCACGCCCGCGTCAATTTCGGCCTCTATCGCATGCCGGCTGATGGCGGCGAGCCGGTGCTGGTGACGCCGACGCCGGGCGAATATGGCGACATGAAGTTCACGCCGGACGGCAAGAGCCTGATCTTCCAGTTCAACACGCAGGGCCAGGAAGTCTATGATCTGGCCAAGCTGCACCGGGTTGCCTGGCCGGCGGGCGGGGCAGCGACGCTGCTGACCGGCGGCTTCGATCGCGCGGTGGACAGCTATGCCGTGACGCCTGACAGCCGCAGCCTCTATCTGACCGTGCCGGACGCGGGGATGGAAAATCTCTATCGTGTGCCGGTGAGCGGCGGCACGCCTGAACTGGTGATCGCGCCCAAGGTCGGCGGCTATGCCGGCATCGACATTCCGTCGGACGCCAAGTCGACGCAGATCATCGCCAGCTATGGCAGTTCGGTGAACCCGGCGGAAATCGTGCGGATCGACCCGGCGGCCAAGCGGCACAAGAACCTGACAAACGTCAACACGGCGCTCGCCGCAACGATCGACTGGGCCAGCCCGGACCATTTCTGGTTCACCACCGACAAGGGCCGGCGCATCCACAACATGATCGTCACGCCCCCGGCGTTCGACCCGGCGAAGAAATATCCGCTGATGGTGCTGATGCATGGCGGCCCGGCATCGTCCAACATGGACCAGATCGGCCTGCGCTGGAATTATCACCTGCTCGCGAGCGCCGGCTATGTCGTGCTGATGACCGACTATACCGGCTCGACCGGCTATGGCGAGGCCTTCTCGCGCGCGATCAAGCTCGATCCGCTGCGTGGCCCGGCGAACGAGATCAACCAGGCAGTGGATGAGGCCGGCAAGCGCTATGCCTTTATCGACACGGCCAATGCCTGTATCGGCGGCGCCAGCTATGGCGGCCATCTCGCCAACTGGATGGAGGCGACCACCACCCGCTACAAGTGCATCGTCAGCCATGCCGGTGAAGTCGACCTGTTGACCCAGTGGGGCACCAGCGACTTCAACTATGGCCGCGAAGTGGCGAGCGGCGGTCCGCCCTGGGGCGACAGCCCGGTGTGGCGTGACCAGAGCCCGATCACTTATGGCAAGGACTGGAAGACGCCGATGCTGCTGACCGCGGGTGAGCGCGATTTCCGCGTGCCGCTGGCGAACACGCTGGAAACCTGGTCGACCTTGCAGCGGATGCAGGTGCCAAGCCGCCTGCTGATCTTCCCCGATGCCTGGCACTGGATCACCAAGCCGGAGGATAGCCGCCAATTCTACCGCGAGGTGCAGGGCTGGCTGGCCCATTATCTGAAAGGCGCGCCGGAAGTGAAGGGCGGCCCGATCGCGGCCCCCGAAGCGGCCAAGGCGCAATAAGCAAAAAAAAAGGCCCGGTCGATGAACGACCGGGCCTTTTTCCATCAGTCCTTTTCGACCTGGCTGACGTCGCGCACCGCGCCGCGCGCGGCGTTGGTGGTGAGCGCCGCATAGGCGCGCAGGGCGGGCGAGACGTTGCGCTTGCGGCCGAACGGCTTCCACGCCTTCTTGCCGCGGGCGACCATCTCCTCATGGCGCTTCGCCAGTTCGGCATCGTCGACCAGCAGCTGGATGCCGCGATTGGGGATGTCGATCAGGATCGGGTCGCCGGTCGCAACCAGCGCGATCAGGCCGCCCTCGGCCGCCTCGGGCGAAACATGGCCGATCGACAGGCCCGACGTGCCGCCGGAGAAGCGCCCGTCGGTGATGAGCGCGCAGGCCTTGCCCAGTCCCTTCGACTTCAGATAGCTGGTAGGATAGAGCATTTCCTGCATGCCGGGGCCACCCTTGGGCCCTTCATAGCGGATGACGACGACGTCGTTTGCCTTGACTTCATTGCCCAGGATACCCGCGACCGCCGCGTCCTGGCTTTCATAGACGCGCGCGGTGCCATGGAAGGTCAGGATGCTGTCGTCGACGCCGGCGGTCTTCACGATGCAGCCCTCGGGCGCCAGATTGCCGAACAGCACGGCCAGGCCGCCATCCTTCGAGAAGGGATGTTCGGCGCTGCGGATCACGCCGGTCTGGCGATCCATGTCCAGTTCCTTCCAGCGATTATTCTGGCTGAAGGCCTGGGTGGTGCGCACGCCGCCGGGCGCGGCCTTGAAGAACTCCTGCACCGCCTCGCTGTTGGTACGGCTGATGTCCCAGCGGTTGATCGCCTCGCCCATGGTGGTGGCGTGGACGGTCGGCAGGCTGGTGTCGAGCAGGCCGGCGCGTTCGAGCTGGCCCAGGATCGCCATGATGCCGCCGGCGCGGTGGACGTCCTCCATATGCACGTCCTGCTTGGCCGGGGCGACCTTGCACAGGCACGGCACGCGGCGCGACAGCCGGTCGATATCGGCCATCGAGAAATCGACGCCGCCCTCATGCGCGGCGGCGAGCAGATGCAGCACCGTGTTGGTCGATCCGCCCATCGCGATGTCCAGGCTCATCGCATTTTCGAAGGCTGCATGGCAGGCGATGTTGCGGGGCAGGGCGGATGCGTCGTCCTGCTCATACCAGCGGCGAGCGAGATCGACGATGGTGTGGCCGGCCTCGCGGAACAGCTTCTCGCGATCGGCATGGGTCGCCAGGATCGAGCCATTGCCCGGCAGCGACAGGCCCAGCGCTTCGGTCAGGCAGTTCATCGAGTTGGCGGTGAACATGCCCGAGCAGCTGCCGCAGGTGGGGCAGGCCGCCTTCTCGATCGCGGCGACTTCCTCGTCGGTGTAATTTTCGTCGGCGGCGACGACCATCGCGTCGACCAGGTCGAGCGCCACGGTCTTGCCGCGAATATCGGCCTTGCCGGCTTCCATCGGGCCGCCCGAAACGAAGATGACGGGGATGTTGAGGCGCATCGCGGCCATCAGCATGCCCGGCGTGATCTTGTCGCAGTTGGAAATGCACAGCAGCGCGTCGGCGCAATGGGCATTGACCATATATTCGACGCTGTCGGCGATCAGATCGCGGCTGGGCAGCGAATAGAGCATGCCGTCATGGCCCATGGCGATGCCGTCATCGACCGCGATGGTGTTGAATTCCTTGGCGACGCCGCCGGCCGCCTCGATCTCGCGCGCGACCAGCTGGCCCAGATCCTTCAAATGGACATGGCCGGGCACGAACTGTGTGAATGAATTGGCAATGGCGATGATCGGCTTGCCGAAATCCTCGTCCTTCATGCCGGTGGCGCGCCAGAGGCCGCGCGCGCCCGCCATGTTACGGCCGTGGGTGCTGGTGCGTGAACGATAATGAGGCATTTTGCGCCGTTCCTGTAATCTTGTTTCCCTGCAATGGCTGCCCCCTACGCCTTTGCGCAAAGGTTGTGAAATATATTATTGAAGCGATATAAGGTCGGAAGGAGACTTTATTGCCATGGACCTTCGCCCGCTGCGTCATTTTCTGGCTGTTGCCGACACGCTGCATTTCGGTCAGGCGGCGCAGCGCCTGGGCATGACCCAGCCGCCGCTCAGCCAGTCGATCCTGGCGCTGGAACGGGAGCTGGGGGGGCCGCTCTTTACCCGGTCGAAGCGCAATGTTGCGCTGACCGCCTTTGGCCGGCAATGGCTGGAGCATGTTCGTCCGGCGGTGGAGGCGGTGAGCGCGCTGCCGGACATCGCCCGTCGCCTGCGCGACGGCAGCGCGGGGCAGATCGGCCTCAGCTTTGTCAGCACCGCCGACTATAGCCTGTTGCCCGCGCTGGTGCGCGATTATGCCGCCCGCTTCCCGGAGGTGGAGATCGCGCTGACCGAGGCGACCAGCGACGTGCAGATTGCCGACCTGATCGACGGGGTGAATGATGCCGGCATATTGATCGCGCCCGATGGCGCGCTACCCGACGCGCTCGCCTATATGCCCTTGCTGCGTGAGCCGCTGGTGGTGGCGGTGCCGGAGGGCTGGGTGGCGGACGATCAGGCGCAGGGCGATCCCTGGCTCGACCGGCCGCTGATCTTGTTCCCTCGCAGGGTGGCGCCGGCCTTCCATGATCTGGTGAGCGGCTATCTGGCCGGGCGGGGGCAGCCGCTGCTGATCCGGCAGGAGGCGATCCAGATGCAGACGATCATCAGCCTGGTGTCGGCGGGCATGGGCATCGCGTTGGTGCCGGCGTCGCTGCGCAACCTCGCGCGGACCGGCGTGCGCTATCTCGACCTGCAGGATGCGCCGATCCTGGAGACTGGCCTTGCCTGGCGGCGGGACGATGACGGCGCAACGCTGGCGGGGCTGCTGGGCGTCGCCCGCGCCATGGCCTGAACAGAAAGAGACCCCGTCGCACAAGGGATGCGACGGGGCCGAGGTTCAGGGAGGTGTCACTCCAAGGGGGGAAAGAAGTGACAGCCACATCTATAGGTCCGGTCCATGAACCTTATGTGAAGCAAGCAGAATTTTTCTGCGGGGGCGCTTTAGTGCTGAAATTCGCCACGCCGGGCTACCAGCGTTCGCCCTGGGTCGAGGCGATGACGGGGCGCTGGTAGGAGGCGTCTTCCCTGCTCCAGTGGGGCTTGAGGAAGCCCTTCACATTGGCGGAATAGACCCAGTTCGCATCGGTGTCGGCGGTCATCTCGATCGTGCAGCGACGGGTGAGCAGCCGCCATTCGCCGCCGCGCCGCTCCAACTGGTCGATATAGCGGCCAAAGGCGATCGTCGTGGTCTTGCCATCCTGCCAGAACAGGCCGCCGACCGTGTAGCTTTCGCAATAGGCGGTGTCGCCGTCGATCTCGCATAGATGGTTGGTGATGTTGTGGCTCGTCGACAGGAAGAATTTGCCATGGCCCATATTGGCCCGCGCCGCATACTCGGGCGCGCGGGTGATGATGGGTCCATGCTCGTCCACGCCATCCTCCCACCAGCAGCTGTTGATGATGTCGACATCCTGCCGGTCGCGTCCGCGGCATTCGCGCAGGATGCAATCGCGGATCGCCTGCCGGTCCTGCAGGTCGCGCACGGTGGCGCGCAACGCGGCGACTTCCTGTTCAAGGTCCATCTCCAGCTTTCCCTTTCAGTCCTGCGGCACCAGTTGCACCTGCATCATTTCGCCATTTGGCCCCATCGGGCTGTCATGTTCCTCGACCAGGCAGACGGGGTTGCTGTTGCTGGCGAAGAGTTGCAGTTCGTCGGCCTTGCGGATGTCGAGCATCGCAGGGTCTGACAGGCCCTTCATCGCGGCCTGATAATCGGCCAGGCTGTTCCACCAGATTTCCATGATGCAGTCATAGCCGGGATCAATGATCTCACCGGTCAGCGGGTTGGGCTGGGGCGTGACATAGCGGCGGACATAGCGCTGGGCATTGGGCAGGGCAGGCTTGGCGCCCATCTTCTGCGACAGGCGCGAATGCTGGTTCTCATAATAGTCCATGAACTGGTCCATGGAGAGATCGTCACGCTTCCTGAGGAAGACGATCTGCTTGATCATGGCTCTCCTCCCGCGCTCAATATTGCCGTTCGCCGGTAGCGTCCGACGCCTTGAAGCCGTCGATCGGTTCAATCGCCTTCATCATCACCAGCGGGATCAGGCGGTCGGTCGACTGCTGATAGCCGGCATAGGCCGGGAAAACCTGGCACATGAAGGCCCAGACCCGATCGCGTTCCTCGCCCTGCGGCTCGCGCCAGGTCGCGCGGAAGGCCTGGGTCGCGACCTGGAAGTCGACCGTCTCGCTGTCGCGGATGTTGAGATACCAGGCGGGATGATGGTCGGCGCCGCCCTTGGACGCGACGATCACCACTTCGCCACCGATATCGCCATAGATGAGGGTGGTGATGAAGGTCTTGCCGCTCTTGCGGCCGGTATAGCGGATCATGCAGTGGGTGGTGAAACCATGGCCGCCGACGGCGGTGATGTCCATGATATGGCCCTGCGCCCCGCCCGATCGCAGATACATGTCGCGATGCTCGCTGATCCAGTCCTTGCGCGTGTCGCGGATGGCGGCGGAACTGTCGTCGCTCATGACGGCCTCCTCTCTGTCAACTTCGGTGTAAACCAGCCGGGCGCCCGGCGGACCTGAAAAGGGCGTCGCCATGGCGATGCTTGGCCGATCGGGTCAGCGGATAATCCGGTCATATTGCGGCAGCGGCGCGACGCCATAGCTTTGCCGATAGGAGGGCGGCTGGCGATCGCCCACGTCGCGCAGGCCATAATGTTCGGCCAGTTCCGCGCCGATCAGCGTCTGGCCGGCATGATCCGCCAATGCCGGATCCTGCGACAGCGCCCAGATGACATGGCCGGTGAACTCGGGCGTTTCGACCATCTTTTCCAGATAAGCATATTTGGCCGGGTCCGATGCGATCAGTTGCAGCAGGCGCCCGGTGCGCAGCGCGCCCATCCAGATCGACAGGGCGGTGACGCCGGTATCGCGCAGGTCGATGGCCATGTCGGCCGCCATCTTGTCCTGGCTGACCTTGTGCGCGCCATAGCCGGGGCCATAGACATAATGGGAGGCGCCCGACCCCGATGTGAAGACGATCAGCCCCTGGCCGCGATCGACCATCATCGGCGCGGCATGATAGCTGGCGACATAGGAGCTGCGGATGCCGACGGTGATGATGTCGGCCAGCTTCAGCGGCTTTTCCCAGAAGCGGCCCGGCAAAGTGAGTTCGTCATGGATGGCGGCGACATTATTGACCAATATGTCGATATGCCCCTGTTCGGCGCACACCCGGTCGAACAGCGCGCGGGTCTGCTCGTCATCGCCATGGTCGACACGCACGGCGATGCCCTGACCACCGGCGGCCGTCACGGCGGCGGCGGTTTCGTAGATGGTGCCGGGCAGGGGGGCGTCGCCGGCCTTTTCCGAGCGCCCGGTGACATAGACGATGCAGCCATGCTGGCCGAGTGCGGTGGCAATGCCCTGGCCTGCGCCTCGGCTGGCGCCGGTGACGACCGCGACCTTGGGTGTCTGGCTCATCCATTCTCTCCTTGAGGCATCTGGCTAACCCAGGCCACCCGCACCTGACCATGCAGGGGGCGGAGATATCGCTTTGGCGTTAGGCCGGGTTCGGCGGATTGCCGACCAGTTCCAGTTCATGGCCGTCGGGGTCGTGGATCATCAATATGGCCGGCCCCTTGCCCGATGCGCGGATCGCACCGACCGGATAGCCTGCCGCCTGCATGCGGGATGCAACCCCCGACAGGTCGGGCACGCGCAGCACGATCTTGGCGATGCTACTTTCGGCCGGCGGCGCCTTCTGCGCTTGGTCGTGCAGCAGGATCAGGGTCAGCCGGCCGGCCTTGCCATCGGCGCAGAGCATGACTTCGGTCACTGGCCCATGTTGCAGCGTGGTGGCAGGGACAAGGCCGAGCGCGACCTGATAGAAGCGCAGCGCCTTGTCGAGATTGGCCACGGGCAGGCCGGGCGCCATCAGGGTCGCGCCGACCGGCGGCGCCGTCTGGGCATGAAGCGGGGCCGCGCCAACGGGCAGCAGGGCGAGCAGAAGGGCGATGTCGCGCATGGATCAGGCAGTTTCGCTGGCGGTGCTAACCGGGGCGTCATCCGTCTTCCGGCGCTGCTTGATCTTGTCGAAATCGGCCTCGAACTTCGGACGCATGGTGCCGCACAGCCGGTCCCAGATCGTCGTGTAGCCACCGAAATTGCCGGTGAAATAGCGATGATGCTGATCGTGGAAGGTGGCGGAGATGAACCATTTGGTCGCCCAACTGCGGTTCCACCAGCGTGGCAGCATCTCATAGCCGGAATGGACATAGAGGCCCATGATGATGTTGGTGGGGACGATCAGCGCGACGGTCGCATCATGGACGGTGAAGACGGTCAGGAACAGCGGCACGAAGCCGCCATTGATCAGCGATTCCAGCGGGCTGACCGACAGGGTGGTGAGCAGGTTGGGGGAGGTCGACTTATGGTGCAGCTTGTGGACCCAGCTATAGACCGGTTCCTTGTGCATCCAGCGGTGCAGCCAGTAGAAATAGGTGTCGAACAGGAAGAAATAGAGCGCATATTCGAGCGCGATCGTCCACCAGACGGCGGGCGCCGGATTGAAGCTGATCGCGCCGATTTCGACCAGGCTGGTCTTGATCGTGCCGAGCAGCAGGCCGGTGATGGCGAGGTTGATGACGGCAAAGCCGGCCTCGTTCCGGAAAATCTTCCACTTGAAGCCGCGCGGCTGGATCTTGCGCGCCTTGAAATAGCCGCTGACGATGCCTGCGCCGATCCCGGTCGCGACAAACAGGCCAAGCCATAGCGAGAGAAGATGCTCGCCCTTTCCCAGATATTCCAGCACGCCGGTCCTTCCCGTTGCAGACAGAAGGGCCTGCTATCACGGGATGGGCCGGGGATTTTGTCGGCGCTGACACATAGGCTGGAAATGCGGGCGGGCGCTCAGCCGCGATTGGCGTTGATCCCGTCCAGCACGAAATCGGCGATCGCTGCGTCGATGCTGGCATCGTCCGCCAGGCCCGCCGGATAGAGCCAGTCGCGAAACAGCCGATTTGCGAGCACTGCGGCAAAGGCGGCGCGGACCATCAGGCGTGGATCGACGCGCGGCGTACCCTCGATCCGGGCCGACTGGACGGCGGCGCCCTGCTCGAAATAGGCGGCCAGGCTCTCGATCGGATTGCCGCTGTCCCCCGCCGGGCCTCCGGCCAGCATCATCGCCCGCAGCAGTGCCTCATGCTCGGTGACGAAACGTTGCAGTTCGGCGATGTAGAGACGCGCGGTGTCGGCGCGGCTGGCATCGTCCTGCGGCACCGGATGATCGGCATTGAAGCGTTCGAGATGCTGGCTGAGCGGGCGGAACACCGCTTCCTGGAACAGGGCGGCCTTGGACGCGAAGCTGCGAAACAGTTGCGCCTCGGTCGTATCGGCGGCGCGGGCGATGGCGGCGGTGGTCGCGCCGGCATAGCCATGGCGGCGAAATTCCTCCTGCGCTGCCAGGATCAGCCGGCTGGCGACCTCCGCCGAGGATCGGCGCGGCCGCCGGGCCGGCTTGTTCGCATCGCCGCCGTTCATGTGCGCAGGCGCGCTTCGGACAGGTCAAGCTCACGGGTGAGCTTGCGCCCGACCTCGCTGCCGATCTTGCGGCTGCGCAGCAGGGTGAGGAGGGCGGCGCGTTCCGCCGCGACGCCGACCATGCGGAAATCGCGGAACAGGGCGCCCTGCGCGCGCAGGCTGTCGGCTTCGGCGGCCCCCAGGGCCTCTATCCGCTCGCGATACAGGTCCATTACGCGCGCGCCAGCCTCGGCATAGCGTTCGGCATGGCCATGGGTTTCGGCCAGGTCATGCTGATGCCGCTCGATCGCCTGGATTGCTGCCTCGGCGGTGACGATGCGGGCGGCGTCCTCTTCCGCGGCCTTGCTGGCTTCGGCCGGCATGTCGAGATTCTTGAGCAGCAGCGGCAGCGCGACGCTGGCCAGGATCAGCGACAGGATGATGACCCCGGCGGCCAGGAAGATGGCAAGATCGCGCGCGGGGAAGGGCGTGCCGTCGTTGAGCGCAAGCGGCAGGGTGAGCACACCGGCAAGGGTGATGGCACCACGCACGCCGGCGAAGGAGGTCGCCGCCACCAG
Source organism: Sphingobium sp. MP9-4 (assembly GCF_005281675.1). Taxonomy (NCBI): domain Bacteria; kingdom Pseudomonadati; phylum Pseudomonadota; class Alphaproteobacteria; order Sphingomonadales; family Sphingobiaceae; genus Sphingobium; species Sphingobium sp. MP9-4. Next base: position 109,579 of record NZ_LUFI01000019.1, read on the forward strand.
CCGCCAGTTGGGCCGGCGCGGACCATCGACGCCGCGATACTGGTTGCGCAGGATGGTGAAGCGCAGCGACAGCCACACCCACAGGAAGCGCAGCGCAGCGAGGCCGACGACGATCGCCACCGTGTAGAGTGCCAGCCAGCCGGGTTCGCTATGGCCGGTCAGCGCCACCGTGCGCTTCGCTTCGGCGAGGATGCCGGGCAATTGTTCGCCCAGCAGCACGAAGATGATGCCGTTGAGCGTAAACTGGATCGTGTCCCACACCGAATTGCGGCGCATCCGGGTTTCGGCCATCGCCTCGCGCGAGATTTCGGCGAAGGTCATGGTTACGCCGGCGGCGACGGCGGCGAGAATGCCGGAGGCATGGACATGTTCGGCCAGGATATAGGAGCCGAAGGGGATCAGCAGGCTGACCAGGATCTGCGACCCGGTTTCCTCGCCCCAGCGGCGCGTGACCCAGGCCTTGGCGCGCGACACGACCAGCGTGACCCCGACGCCGATCGCGATGCCGGCAAAGGCGAGCCAGAGGAAGTTGAGCGCGGCATCGCCGGCCGAGAAGCTGCCGGTCAGCGCCGCCGCAATGGCAAAGCGCAGGCAGACCAGGCCGGATGCGTCGTTGAGCAGCGATTCCCCTTCGAGGATGTGCATCATGCGCTTGGGAATGGGCACGCGCGCGGCGATGGCGGACACGGCGATCGGATCGGTCGGCGAGACCACGGCGGCGAGGGCGAAGGCGACGGCGAGCGGCATCGCCGGGATCATCCAGTTGATGAAGAAGCCCATGCCGATGACGGTGGTCAGCACCAGTCCCAGCGCCAGTTCGACCACGGTCGAGGCGTCCTTGAGCAGTTCATCCTTGGGAATGCGCCAGCCATCGAGGAACAGCAGAGGCGGCAGGAACAAGAGCAGGAATATTTCGGGATCGAGCGCGACCCTGTGCGATGTCGACAGCCCGATGATCGCGCCAAGGGCGATCTGGACCAGAGGTGTCGGGATGGAAATCGGCATCATGCGCGACAAGGCGCCACTGACGACGACAGCCAGCAACAGGAATAATACGACCGAAATGACGTCCAAATCTTCGCTCCAACTTATATGTGGAGCGACCCTAGGCGGACGGATTGCCGATGGGCAAGCGCCGGGGGCGAATTTTCCTTCGATTTCAGCACCGCAACGCGGCTGTCATGCAGCGGACCTAGACGGTTAATATTATTTGCCGTTCGGGGACGATTCGATGAATGCAAGCGTGGCAATGGACTGGGCACGCCGGCCCGAGATGGACAAGGGGCTGGGCATGGCCAGCTCGATCGGCTTTGGCGCCGCCATCATCGCCGCGCTGATCTATGTCGTCTACAGCGTCTATAGCGATGCGACGGCTGTGGGCGTTGCGCCGACCGCCTATCTGCCCTTCCTGCTGCTGTTCCTGGCGCTGCTGATCGCGCTGGGCTTCGAATTCGTGAACGGCTTCCACGACACCGCCAATGCGGTCGCGACGGTGATCTACACCAATGCGATGCCGGCCAATATCGCGGTGGTCTGGTCGGGCTTCTTCAATTTCCTGGGCGTGCTGCTGTCGACCGGTGCGGTCGCTTTCGGCATCGTGTCGCTGCTGCCGGTCGAACTGATCCTGCAGGTCGGGTCCAGCGCCGGTTTTGCCATGGTGTTCGCGCTGCTGATCGCGGCGATCCTATGGAACCTCGCCACCTGGTGGCTGGGCATCCCGTCGTCCAGCTCGCACACGCTGATCGGATCGATCATCGGCGTCGGCGTCGCCAATGCGCTGTTGCATGGCGAGAGCGGCACGTCCGGCGTCGATTGGAGCAAGGCGACCGAGATCGGCCAGGCACTGCTCTTTTCGCCGCTGATCGGCTTTGGCCTGGCGGCGCTGCTGTTCGTGGCGATGAAAGTCCTGGTCCGCAACAAGGCGCTCTATCGCGAGCCGCAAAATGGCATGCCGCCGCCATTGTGGATCCGTGCGCTGCTGATCTTCACCTGCACCGGCGTCAGCTTCGCCCATGGCTCCAATGACGGGCAGAAGGGCATGGGCCTCATCATGCTGATCCTGATCGGCACGGTGCCGACTGCCTATGCACTCAACCGCGCGGTGCCGGCGCGCTACACCACCGAATTCCACGCCAATTCGATTGCCGCCACGGCGGCGCTAGGCCAGCGCGCGCCCGCCATGATGCAGCCGGTCGAGGCGCGCGCGCAGGTCACGCGCTATATCGCCGACAAGCGCTTTGCCGACACGACCATGCCGGCGCTGTCGGTGCTGATCGCCGATGTCGATCGGCAGGTGATGAATTATGGATCGCTGGCGCAGGTGCCGGCCGCTGCTGTCTCCAACATCCGCAACGACATGTATCTGGCGTCCGAAGCGATCAAGCGGCTGGGCAAGGAAAAGGCGGCAGGTCTTTCCGAAGCGAAAATGAAGGCGCTGACGACCTACAAGGGCTCGCTTGATGCCGGCACCCGCTTCATTCCAACCTGGGTGAAGATTGCCGTCGCCTTTGCGCTGGGCCTGGGCACCATGGTCGGCTGGCGGCGGATCGTGGTCACGGTGGGCGAGAAGATCGGCAAGACGCACCTCACCTATGCGCAGGGAGCCTCGGCCGAACTGGTGGCGATGGCGACGATCTTCGGCGCGGACCATATGGGCCTGCCGGTATCGACCACCCATGTCCTGTCGTCGGGCGTGGCGGGCACGATGGCAGCCAATGGATCGGGTCTGCAGATGGCGACGGTGCGCAACCTGCTGATGGCCTGGGTGCTGACATTGCCCTGTTCGATCCTGCTCGCAGGGCTGCTATATATCGTCTTCGCGCAGATCTTCTGATCGACAGGAGCGGCATATCGGCGACCGGAATGACCCGCTGATCCCTATCGTCTTGCCGGTTCCGGGCATGGGGCCAGGGCTGATCTGGGGGCTGGACTTCGCGCCTGATGCGATCAGGGCGGTCGATCATTGCGATGGCGGGACGACGGGCGGCTTTCGCTGGCTGCACCTGAACCTGGCCGATCATGGCACGCGGCAATGGATCGAGGGGGCGGCGATGCTGCCCGAGGCGGTGCGCGAACTGATCCTGTCGCCCGATACGCATCAGCGGGCGCTGGTCGATGGCGACACGGTCGGCTGCGTCCTGCATGATTTCGAGCGGGATTTCGATGTGGCCGATACCGCGCGGGTCGGCGCGCTGCGCATGGCGTTGACGCCGACATTGATGCTGACCACCCGGCTGCATCCGCTGCGCTGCGCCGACATCGCCCGTCATCGGCTGGAGCGGACGAAGGGGGTGATCGGCGGGGCGCAGGCGCTGGACCTGCTGGTCGGCGCCATTGCCGAAAATATCGCCGATATCAGCCGCACCCTGTCGGCGGACATCCAGCGCGCCGAGGATGCCTTTCTGGAGGGGCATCATCCGCCCCAGCCGCGCGACCTGGTCCACATTCGCCGCCGGCTCGCGCAACTGCATCGGCTGCTGGCCGGCGCCCGCGGCGTGTTCCAGCGGCTGGAGCGGGACGAGGAACTGCCGGACGCGCTGCTGCCCACGGTCGAGAAACTGACCCAGCGGCTGCAGGCGCTGGACGCCGACATATTGGAGGGCCAAGCGCAATTACGGCTGTTGCGCGACGAACTGGACATACAGGCGGCGCAGCGGACCAACCAGAATCTCTACATCCTGTCGATCATCACCGCGCTGATGCTGCCGGCGACCCTGGTCACCGGACTGTTCGGCATGAACACTGGGGGCATGCCCTTTGCCGGTGCGTCGCATGGCACGCTGACCGCGACGCTGGTGGCGGCCGGGGCGGCGGGGGTGAGCTATTGCCTGCTGCGCTGGATGGGGTTCATGCGGCGCTGAACCGCGATCCATCGCGCCGGCGATCTCGGGCCGGGGCCTCTCCTAAAATCAAATGATAGTGAATACTATCTATATGCTGCCCGCCAGTGGCAGAGGAGAGGCATGCCATCATGATCATCGAACCCGACATCCTGGCCTATCTGACTGATCTGGAGAGTGCGGTCGCCAATCTTGGCGACACCTGGCGCCCCGACGATCCGGCCTATCGCGCCGACGTCTATCGCCAGACGATGACCAGCCTGTCCTATGCCTATTTCGCCTATTTCCATGCCACGCCGGAGCATCCCGATTGGGCCCCCTTGTGGAACCCGGTCTATACGCTCCAGCCCAATCCGGACGATATCTACCTCCAGTCGCCGATCCGCGGGGATCTGACCTACCGCATCGCCGGCAATCGGGGCAGTTGCAAGATATTGAGCTTCACCACCCAAAGGGCCTTGTCCGGGACGGTCGATGAAATGCCCCGACCCAATGGCCATCATGAGGTGGACGACAGCGATCTGGGGCTGGAGCCGGGGGAGCATTTCGAACTGATCCTGAGCGCCCGGCGCCCGGCGGGCTATGCTGGCAAATGGGCGCCAATCGATCCCCAGGCGGGCGGGCTGATGGTGCGCTATCGCAGCTATGACTGGCTGAACGAGGTCGATCCGCAACTGACGATCGAATGTCTGGATCCGGTGCCACCCAAGCCGCGCCTGTCGCCGGAGGAGATTGTCGCGCGCATCCGGGAAATGGCCAAATTCCCCGGTCGCAAGACGCGGCTTTATTATCCGATGCAGAATGGCGTGAAGGAGCGGGTTGGTTTCAACCGGTTCGAGCCGGTGCGGATGCCCGGCGCGCTCGCCAAGCAGGTCTACTGGCCGGCCTGCTTCCAGTTCGACGCCGATGAGGCGCTGATCATCGAGACCGATATCCCAGCCCATGCGCCCTACTGGAATATCCAGCTCAACGACCCCTATTTCAACGCGCTGGAATATGTCTATCGCCTGTCAAGCAGCAACGGCCATTATGCGAAGCTGAGCCGTGACGGCAAATATCGGGCCGTCATCGCGCTGGAAGACCCCGGCGTGCCCAACTGGCTCGATCCTGCCGGCTATCGCGAAGGCGGCATCTATGGCCGCTGGTATGATTGCGACAGCGCGCCGGTGCCGAGCATCACGCGGGTGAAGCTGAACGCGTTGCGCATCCATTTGCCCGCCGACACGCCGATCGTCACGCCGCAGCAGCGCGCCGAGGAGTTGCGGCTGCGGGTGCGGGCCTGCCAGCGTCGGCGGCGCTGGTGAAGGGGAGGGGATTGCCAATGATGTCGAACGGATATGAACCGCCGCTACGCTTCGCCGCCGCGCTCGACCAGTTGCACGATCTGGTGACGGCGGAAACCGGCCATGATGATTTTGGCCCCGACGATTATCTGCCGGGGCTTCGCGTGCTGCTCCAGTCGATGGATTATGATCCGCGCTTTACCGCGGCGGGGCGGCGCACTGCCTGGGGGCATGTGGTCGGCGTTCTGCGCGGCCGGGCAAGTGCGATCGCGGCGATGAAGGCGCATCCGGGCTTCGATGCCCGGCCGATCCTGAGCCCTGTCGTCATCACCGGCGTGCCGCGCACCGGGACCACGGCGTTGCATCGGCTGATGGCGGTCGATCCGCGCTTCCAGGGGTTGCAAAGCTGGCTGCTCGATACGCCGCGTCCGCGTCCACCGGTCGAAAGCTGGCAGGACGATGCCGATTTCCGCCGTTCGGTCGCCTTGCTGGAGCGGCGCTATGTCGATGCACCAGCCAAGCGGGCCGCGCATCATGTCGCGGCCGAGGAAGTGCATGAATGCTGCATGCTGCTGCGTCAGTCCTTTGTCTCCAACCTGTGGAACTGCGGCTGGTCGGCGGCGAGCTATGACGCCTGGTGGTGCGCGCAGAGCGAGGCAGCCGGCTATGACCATTATCGCCGCTGTGTGCAGTTGATCGGTGCCAACGACCCGGACAAGCGCTGGCTGCTCAAAAATCCCGGCCATATCGAAAATCTTGACCTGCTCTTTGCCGTCTTTCCCGATGCAAAGGTGATCCAGACCCATCGCGATCCGGCCAAGGCCTTGCCTTCGCTCGTGTCGCTGCTGATGGCGGGGCATGGGGCGATGGAGGAAGGGCGGGCGGCCGAGCGCGGCGCGCTGATGCTGGCACGCGAAACGGCCAAATGGTCCCATGCCGTGCGCAAGGCGGAAAAGGTGGCGGAACGCCATCCGGGCCAATTGCTCGATATCGTCCATGGCGATTTCCATGCGCAGCCCATGGCCGTGCTTGAGCGCATCTATGCCTTTATCGGCATGGAGATGCCCGATGCGACGCGCATGGCCATGGCACAGCGGATCGCGGACAAGCCCGAGATGCAGCATGGCGTTCATCGCTATTCGATCGCTGACTATGGCATGAGTGCGCAAGAGGTGCGGTCGGCGTTCGGCGATTATGTAGCGCGCTTCGACCTGGCGGAGGCAGGACGATGAAGGCGGCCATCTATCCGGGCGATGGCCAGCCGATCGTCATCGCCGACCTGCCCGATCCGCGACCGGCCATGGGGGAATTGCTGATCCGCGTCCACCGCTGCGGCATCTGTGGCACCGACCTTTCGATGACGAGGGGCGGCATATGGGATTATGGCCGCGGCGTGCAGATCGGCCATGAATATGCCGGCGAAGTGGTGGACGTCGGCGCGGGTGTCGATCGCTTTCGTGCTGGCGACCGGGTCGCGGTCATGCCCTCGATCGGCTGCGGCCAGTGCACTCCCTGCCAGGAACATGGCAATCCGGTATTGTGCGGGGCGAAGCCGGGCGGCGCGATGCGGGGCTTTGCCGAATTTGCGGTGGTGCCGACCGGTGCGGCGGTACGCCTGCCCGAAACCCTGTCCCTGGCCGATGGCGCGCTGATCGAGCCGCTGGCCGTCAGCCTGTATGGCGCGCGCTTTGCCGATATCCGTCCCGGCGACCCGGTGCTGGTGCTCGGCGGGGGCACGGTCGCTCTCTATGCCATCTATTGGGCGCGGCGATTAGGAGCGGGGCGGATCGTAGTCCTGTCGCGATCCGACCGGCGGCGTGATCTGGCGATCGCCATGGGTGCCAATGCCTTCTTCTCTTTTGGTGACGAGGAAAAGGGGCAGGTGATCGAAGCGCTGGGCGGCGCGCCCCGGATCGTGTTCGAGGCTGTCGGGGTGGACGGAATGCTGGGGCGGGCGGTGAACCATGTCGCGCCATTCGGGCGGATCGTGTCGCTGGGCTTCTGCACGGCGCCGGATGCGGTCATTCCGGCGCTGGCATCCTATAAATGCGCCAACCTGCAATTTGCCGTCGGCTACCGAATGGCGGAATTCCTGCACATCGCCGACCAGATGGACAAGGGGCATGTCGACCCCAAGGCGATCATCAGCAACGCGATTGCGCTGGATCAGCTGCCGGCAATGATGGCGACTCTGCGCGGGACCAATGAAGAGACCAAGGTGCATGTCCGTTGTGGCTAGACCTGGACGGCGACCGCCTTTCGCCCGTCGCCGCCGAACACGCGTAGATAGCGGTCGATCTCGGCCGGATCGCCGGTCGCCTTGGCGGGATTGTCCGACAGCTTCACCGCCGGGCGGCCATTGGCGTCCACCACTTTGCACACCAGTGAGATCGGATCGAGCCCGTCGGTTTCGAACGGGGCGCAGCCGCGAAAATCATTGGTGAGATTGGTGCCCCAGCCAAAGCTCATGCGCACGCGGCCATGGAAATGGCGATAGGTTGCCTCGATACTGTCGACGTCCATGCCATCGGAAAAGATCAGCAGCTTGTTGCGCGGATCACGCCCCTTTTCCTGCCACCAGCGGATGATCTGCTCCCCCGCCTCGATCGGTGGCGCGCTGTCGGGACGGAAACCGGTCCAGTCGGCCACCCAGTCAGGTGCGTCCTTCAGGAAGGCGGCGGTGCCGAACGCGTCGGGCAGGGCGATGCGCAGATTGCCGCCATAATGGGCCTGCCATTGTTCCAGAACCGCATAGGGCGCGCGGGCCAGTGCGGCATCGTCCGGCGCCAGCGCCGCCAGCACCATAGGCAGTTCATGGGCATTGGTGCCGATCGCTTCCAGATCGGCATCCATCGCCAACAGCACGTTGGACGAGCCGATGAAGCGGTCGCCCAGACCTTCCTTGAGCGCCTCGACGCACCAGCGCTGCCACAGGAAGCCGTGGCGACGGCGTGTGCCGAAGTCGGAGATGACGAGATGGGGCAGGGCGCTCAGGCGCTCGACCTTTTCCCACAGTTTCGCCTTGGCACGGGCATAGAGCACGTCGAGCGCGAAGCGGCCACGCCCCTTCATCGCCGCGCGCGATCGCAATTCGTTGATGATGGCGAGGGCCGGGATCTCCCACATCATCGTCTCGATCCAGAGCCCGTGGAAGCGCAGCTCATATTGGCCATCGACCTGGCGCAGCTCATATTCCGGCAGGCGAAAGTCGGCGAGCCAGGCGATGAAATCCGGGCTGAACATCTGGGTCCGGCCATAGAAGCTGTTGCCCGCCAGCCAGATCAGTTCCTTTTTGCCGAAGCGTAGGGACCGGGCGTGGTCGAGCTGGGCGCGCAGTTCGCCTTCATCGATGATGTCGGCCAGGCGCACATGGTGGGTGCGGTTGATCAGCTTGAAGGTGGTCTGGACATCGGGATGCTGCTGCCGGATCATCTGCAGCATCAGCAGCTTGTAGAAATCGGTGTCGAGCAGGCTGCGCACGATCGGGTCGAGCCGCCAATTATGGTTGTAGGTGCGGGTGGCGATATCGGTGAAGACCATGAAGAACCTGATGGACAGCAAAATTGACAGGGGCGTGCTGCACCGTTCCCCATGGAGATCATGATGGCAAGGCTGATGAAGGGATTATCGGCCGATGAAGTTCGGGGCGCGCTTGTCTCGCGTTGCGGCCAGTCCCTCGCGATGATCGGCGGTAGTGGCGAGGAAGGGCTGGACCAAGAATTCGCGGTCGAGGAACTGGTCGAAGGATAGCGTGGTCGCCTCGAATAATTGCTTGCTCATCGCCTGTGCGACTGGCGGCCCCTGCGCAATGCGGGTGGCCAGGTCGATCGCCGCGTCTCGGATTGGGCGGTCTGCTTCGATCGAGAGGATGAGGCCGAGCTGCAAGGCTTCGTCTGCGTCGAGCGTCCGGCCGCTATAGACGATTTCCTTCGCGCGCATCGGGCCGACCAGCCGGGTCAACTGCCAGATGGCGCCGGCGTCGGGCGCATAGCCGATCCGGCCGAAGAGTTGGGCAAAGCTGGCATTCGGGCTGGCGAGGATCAGATCGCAGGCGAGCGCCAGGCTCCAGCCGGCGCCGACGCAGACGCCGTCGACCGCTGCGATGACGGGCTTGGGCGTGGCGGCGATGGCGCGGATCATGCGGTGGAGCGCGCGCATCCGCTTGAGGAAAGCGGCACTGTCGGCGGCACCCATCTCGCCGGTATCGGCGCCCGAGCAGAAATGACCGCCTGCACCCGTCAGGACGACTGCTCGGATCCCATCATCCTGGGCCAGATTGTCGAACAGCGTGGCGATCTCGCCGCGCATCGCCATGGTGAAGGCATTGCGCCGGTCGGGGCGATCGAGCGTCACGATCGCCACTGCGCCGTCATGCTCCAGCCGAAGGGTCATGGCGTGGGCGTCCAGCCGAAGGTCTGACCGCTTTCCCGCTGCCATTTGTCGAACCAGGGGGCGAGCTGGCGGGCGCGAAAGTCCGGGGCGGCGGCGATATGCTGGCCGATGACCAGCGGGTCAGTGCGGCCGTCTTGCGTGGCGGGCCATGGCGGCAGGCCGGGGCCGTTGGGATCGCCGCTCCGCACATAGTTCAGCATCCAGCCCGACATGGTCCTGGCGAGCTCCCGGCTTTCCGTATCGGCCGAGGGAGACTGGCCGAGCCAGAACAGCCGGTCGGCGCAATGGTCCGCGCCGGGTTTCGAACTGCGCTGGTCGGGCGGCACGAAATCGAACTGATAGGCGCGTGTCGGCAGGCCGGCGCGGGCCGCCAGCTGGGTCATGCCGAGCGCCGCCGAGGTGAACAGGAAGTCGGTCTGCACCTGGCGCAGCAATTCCGCCTCGTCGGACAGGCCATAGCTGGCGGACACGGCTGACAGATCGATGCCGAAGCGACGTGCCATTTCGGCCCGGCCAAAGCCCATCAGGCCAAAGACGCTGGCTTCGTTGCTGGTCGATCCGCTGATCAACGGGACATGCGCGATCTGGCCCCTTGCGAACAGGGTGGAAAGGGGAGCGGGGAGCCAGCTGCCATCGACGGTTGCGCCAAAGTCCGGCGCACCGCTGTCGCCGGCCAGCACCTGTGCCACGCTGAGCCTGCGCAGGGCAGCGAGCGATGGCGCGCTATTGCCGGTCACGCCGGTGCGCTGGGCAAAGGCCAGCCCTTGCTCCTGCGCCTGGGGCAGGGGGCGGTTGGCGTTGAACAGGCCGCCGGCCGAATGGGCGCTGGCGCGGGCGAACAGGCCCCTGGCCATCGGCGTCGCCATCAGCGCATTGATGCTGGAGCCGCCCGCCGAACAGCCGATGATGGTCACATTGTCGGGATCGCCGCCGAAGCGGGCGATGTTCTGCCTGACCCAGCGCAGCGCCGCGACCTGATCCATCAGCCAGAAATTGGCGGTTGCCTTGGGCGCTTCGTTTGTCAGCGCCGGGTGCGCGAAGAAGCCGAGCCGCCCGATGCGGTAATTGGGCGCGACAAGGACGACACCCTGCTTGACCAGCGGCGGCATGCCGTTGCGGAAGGGCTCCCGACCCGAGCCGACGAAATAGGCGCCGCCATGGACGACGAACAGCACCGGCAATTTGCGGGCGCCAAGGTCGGGCGAGGCGACGTTGAGGGTCAGGCAATTTTCATCCTGGGGGAAGGCGGTGTCCTCTTTGCGCCGTGGCTGGGGGCAATCGGCCGCAAAGCCTGTAGCGTCACGCTCGGTCTTCCAGGCGCGGACCGGTTGCGGTGCGCGCCAGCGATTGGCGCCGACCGGGGGCGCGGCATAGGGAATGCCGCCGAAGAAGCGGACATCGTCGCGCACCACGCCGCGGATCGGACCGGACGCGGTGGACAATCGGGGCGGTGCCGAAGAAGGGGCGGCATTTCCAAGACTTGCCCATAAAGCGACGGCCGCGGCCGCGCAGGCGACAGGGCGCTGCACCATCTCCATCATCCCCTCGTCAATTTTGCTCTGTGGTGCATAATAATGTTGGAGACGTTTATCGCTGTCAAGCGCGCAGGCGCGTTGACAGGGTCATGAATCTGCACCAAGGTGCAATATAAAGAGGCGCGAACAGGGGCGCACGGAGAAGGATGAGAACATGAAGGGAAGAGTGTCGACGGCCGTGGCGATCCTGGCCCTGGCAAGCGGGCTGGTCGCCTGCGGCGCGGACAGCGCAGCGCCGGGCGGACCGACCGCCAACTGGTCCAGCTTTGGCGGCGACGACAAGGAGCAGCATTATAGCGCGCTCGACCAGATCAGCGCCGACAATGTCGGCAAGCTCGGCCTCGCCTGGTCCTATGATATCGACACTTATGACAGCTATACCCAGCCGCTGGCGATAGATGGCGTCCTCTATTTTGCGGTCGGCCTGTCGGTCGTCCATGCGCTCGACGCAAAGACCGGCAAGCTGCTTTGGCAATATGACCCCGATGTGGCGAGCCAGCCCGAGGCGAAATGGCGGATGCGCGCCGGCTGGGGCACGCGCGGCATCGCCTATAAGGACGGGCTGATCTATACCGCCACGCGCGAAGGCCGGCTGATCGCGGTCGACGCCAAGACCGGCAAGCCGCGCTGGTCGGTCCAGACGCTCGACGAGGCGGAAAATGGCTATATCACCGGCCCGCCATGGGTGGCCGGCGACAAGATTGTGGTCGGCTTTGGCGGCGCGGATTACAGCCCCACCCGCGGCTATGTGACCGCCTATGACGCCAAGACCGGCAAGAAGGCGTGGCGCTGGTTCGTGGTGCCGGGCGATCCGGCCAAGGGCTTCGAGAACAAGGCGATGGAGGCGGCGGCCAAGACCTGGACCGGCGAATGGTGGAAGTTCGGCGGGGGCGGCACTGTGTGGCACGCCATGGCCTATGACGCCAAATATGACCGCATCTACCTCGGCACCGGCAATGGCTGGCCGTGGAACCAGAAGATCCGTTCGCCCGGTGGTGGCGACAATCTCTATCTCGCCTCGATCGTGGCGATCGACGTGAAGACCGGGGAATATGCCTGGCACTATCAGGTGAACCCGGAAAACAGCCACGATTTCAACGATGCGATGGATATCGAGCTGGCCGATATCGAGATTGGCGGCAAGATGCGGTCGGTGCTGATGCACGCGCCCAAGAATGGCTTTTTCTATGCGCTGGACCGCGAGACCGGGAAGTTCATCTCGGCCGGCGAGTTCGCAAAGCAGAATTGGGCCAAGCGGATCGACCCGGTCACCGGCCGGCCCGAAATCAATCCCGAGGCGCAATATCCGAACGGCAAGCCGTTCATGATGTATCCCTTCCCCAATGGCGCGCATGGCGTGCAGGCGATGGCGTTCAGTCCCAAGACGAACCTCAGCTATATTCCGGTGATGGAGGGCGGCCGCGTGTTCGTCGATCCGGCCAATGTGAAGGACTGGACCTACAAGCCGGGGATGATGGTCAATACCGGGCTGGGCGCGCCGCCGGCCAATCTGGTGCCGCCCGCTGCGGTGAGCAAGCTGGTCGCCTTCGATGTCGCCAACAACAAGGTCGCCTGGTCGGTGCCGCAACCCGGCGTGTTCAATGGCGGTATCATGGCGACGGGCGGCGGCCTGTTGTTCCAGGGCACGAATGACGGCAATTTCAACGCCTATTCCGCGACCGATGGGCGCAAGCTCTGGTCCTTCCCGGCGCAGAACGGCATATTGTCGGCGCCGATCAGCTACACGGTCGGCGGCAAGCAATATGTGTCGGTGATCACCGGGTTCCGCAGCAGCTTCCCCAACGTCCCCAACTGGGATTATCGCCAGCAGCAACGTCGGGTGCTGACCTTTGCGATCGGCGGCACCAAGGCGCTGCCCAAGTTCGAGCCGGTGGACGAGCCGATACAGGATGATCCGGCCTTCACCGTCGACGTCGCCAAGGCCAAGGTCGGCGCCGGCATCTACAATAGCAGCTGCGTCATCTGTCATGGCGCGGGCATGATGGCGGGCGGCGCCGCGCCCGACCTGCGCAAGTCGGCGGTGCCGCTGGACGCGGAGACGTTCAAGTCGGTGGTGCATGACGGGGCGCTGATGGCGCGCGGCATGGGCGCCTTCGAGCAATTGAGCGACGCCGATCTGGAAGGGCTGCGCCATTATATCCGCCAGCGCGCGCGGGAAACCGCGCCCAAGGCGAACTGACCTCCCATGGCATCCGTCCCCTTGTGGCGGATGCTGCTTCGCCCCGCCTCCTTTCATTGGGAGGCGGGGCTCCTTGTCTGCGCCGAGCGGGGGCTTGCACAAAGTCCAGCCGTGAGGCATCAAATTTGCACGTTCATGCAATTGCGCTATGATCGTCGGTTACGTGCCCCCGCCGGGCGCGCCTCGGGGAGGATGAGCGAATTTGACGACGGACAAGGACATGGCTGACCTCAAGGAAAATGGCGATCGGCCGCAGACCTATTCCAGTCCGGCGATCATCGAACGCCGTCGCCGGATATTGGAGGAAACGCGCAAGGTGATCGCCGAACAGGGGATCGCGGCGCTGAGCATGAACGAGATCGGCCAGCGCGCGGGTGTCGCCAAGCGGACCCTCTACAACGCCTTCCAGACCCGCGAGCGCATGATCGCCACCGCGATCCAGGAATATTTCGACGAATATGTCAGCCGCATCGTCTATTCGAGCCCGCCCGGCACGATGCAGCATAATCTTGAACGCATGATTTCGGTCGTCCAGCGCAACCGGAAGATCCGTAATTATATCAAGGCGATCATGGCGCTCTATTTCAGTTCGGATGTCGACCGCGACATCTGGACCGCTATGCACTCGCCCGCCATCCATCATAACAAGCAGTGGATAGAGGCGCTCGACGCCACGAAGCAACTTCAGCCCTGGGTGCAGGTCGACAAGCTGGTCGATGATCTGGTGCGCTTCGAATATGCGACCATCAACGACTGGGCGCAGGGCCGCATACCCGATGATGAGGTGATCGTCCGGCTGGTCAGCAGCTATCTGTCCTGCCTGCTCGGTTCGTTGAAGGGCGCGGCGCGCAAGGAAGTCGAAGCGCTGATCAAGGATATTGCCGAGCGCGGGATGGACGCGCTGCCCATGTCGCCCAAGACCAAGACGAAAGCGGCTTGAATCTGCACCATGATGCAAATTTTCTTGCATCATGGTGTGCGCCTCGTCTAGGCATGCCCCAAGCCCGACATGGGCATCAGCATGGGAGAGTGAGATGAGCGCGCCGAGCGAAGACCCCGAACTGTTGTTCGAGCTGCGCGCGGATGGCGTGGCCGTCATCACCCTCAATCGGCCGCGCGCGAAGAACACCGTCTCCTTCGCCATGTGGGAGCAGTTTTCCGCCGCGCTCGACCAGCTGGAAAATGCGACGCCGGCGCGGATGCTGCTGCTGTGCGGGGCGGAGGGCTATTTCAGCAATGGCGGCGACGTGAAGCTGCCGCCGGCGCGGGGCGAGGGGGCGCTGCGGCTGGCGGCGCGGCTGGAGATGGGGCAGCGGATCATCCGCCGGCTGCGCGCGCTGCCGATCCCGACCGTGGCAGCAGTGGAGGGGGGCGCCTATGGCGTGTCCTGGAGCCTGGCGATGGCCTGCGACATGATCTTCGCTGCCGAGGATGCGCGGTTCGGTGCGCCGTTCCTGGATTTCGGGCTGGTGCCCGATGGCGGGGCGGCCTGGTTCCTGACCCGGCAACTGGGGCGGGCACGCGCGGCCGAGATCATCTTTTCGGGGCGGACATTGGAGGCGGCCGAGGCATTGAGCCTGGGGCTGGTCAGCCGGCTGGTGCCGCCGGGCGAGGCGGTCGCGCAGGCGCTGGCGCTGGGCGCGACGATTGGCGGCGGCAATGCCCATGCGGTCGAACTGACCAAGCGGCTGCTGGATCAGGCGGAAAGCGGCGACCTGTCGGCCAATCATGCGCTGGAACTGGTCTATTGCCATACCTGCCAGGCGGGGGAGGAGGTGCCCCGCGCTCGCGAGGCGTTCAAGGCACGCGCAGCGGCGAAGGCTGCCGCGAAGGCTGCAACTGGGGCGAAGGAATAAGTCATGCAGTTCGACATGCGCAGCCTGCCGATGGCGACCCGCTACAAGATCATCAATTCGACCATCACCCCGCGCCCGATCGCCTGGATCACCACCCGGTCCGAAGCGGGCGTGGTCAATGCCGCGCCCTACAGCTTCTTCAACTGCGTCGGCACCGAGCCGCCGCTGGTGGCGCTGGGCCTGCTCAAGGAGCCGGTATCACGCGGCCTGAAGAACACGGCTGCCAACATCATCGCCACCGGCGAGTTCGTCGTGAACCTGGTGTGCGAGGATGATGCCGAGAAGATGAACCATTGCAGCGTCGATGCGCCGGCCGATGTCAGCGAGATCGACTATGCCGGGATCGAGACCGCGCCGTCGGTGCTGGTCGCGCCGCCGCTGATCGCCAGCAGCCCGGTCAGCTTCGAATGCCGCAAGGTCGCGGCGATGGACATCGGCACGATGCAGACGGTGATCATCGGCGAGATCGTCATGGCACATATCCGCGACGAGTTCATCACCGATCGTGAGCGGGTCTATTTCGACACGCCGGCGATGAAATTGATCGGCCGCACCCATGGCAGTGGCTGGTATGTGCGCAATGGCGACAGTTTTCAGATGGACCGGCCGCGCTATGATCCGGCACGGCTGACGGGCAAGGAATGAATTTGAACCTATAGTGCAATATTACTTGCGCTGCCGGGAAAAAGCGTGTCTGTTTCAAGGGAAAGGTCGGAGGCGCGATTCCGCGCACTACCGGCCAGATCCGAACAAGAGGCGGCGCAGACCGCCAAACAGGAGTGCGTGATGCCCGGCCCTCTGGACCATCTTGTCGTTATCGAGCTGTCGACCGAAATGCCGGTCGCGATCGCAGGCATGCTGCTCGCCGACCATGGCGCGGACGTGCTGAAGGTCGAGCCGCGCGGCGGCGCCTATTTCGCCCATGAACTGACCCGCAAGAGCTGGGACCGGTCCAAGCGCAGTGTCGAGCTGGACGTGGCCGATGCGGACGACCGGGCAGCGCTCCGCGGATTGCTCGGCGGAGCGGACATCTTCATCCATGCACTGGAAGAGGGAGAAGCGAAGGCGCTTGGCCTGGACGGTGAGAGCCTGGCGCGCGACTATCCGGAGCTGATCGTGTCGGCGCTGACCGCCTATGGCGCGGACACGCCCTTTGCCGACCGGCCGCGCGGCGAGGGGCTGGCGGCGGCGCTGCTGGGCACGATGATCGACAAGTCCAGTCCGTTCCGCGAGGGGCCGGTCTATCTGGGGCATCCCGCGCTTCATTATGGTCAGGCGTTTCTGGGCGTGATCGGCGCGCTGACGGCGATCCGGGCGCGGCGGTCGAGCGGCAAGGGGCAGAGGGTCGAATCCTCGCTGCTCGACGCGATGCTGGCCCAGTCGCCGATGAACAACTGGTGGCAGGAAGAGGGGATTTCCTACATCAAGGCGGGGGATTCCGGCGCGGTCGACCGGTTTGGCCGGACCCGGCTGGTGACCGGCATGTTCGAATGCGGCGACGGCCTGTTCCTGCAGATCCATACTGGTGGCCAGGGCGGCTTCAAGGCGGCGATGGACCAGCTGGGCTTTGGTGACCGGCTGTCGGTGGTCAAGGGTGTGGCGGAAATGTCGGTGCCATTGAGCGACGACGAATATCATATCGCCCGTGTCGAGATTTTCGATGCGTTCAAGGCGCGCCCGCGGGCCGAATGGATCGCGCTGTTCCAGGCGGCCGATGTGGCGGCGCTGCCGGTGCTGGAGCCGGCCGAAGTCTTGCTGGACGAGCAGGTGGAGTTTGTCGGGCAACGGATTGCGCTGCCGGACGCGGAATTCGGCACCATCTATCAGGCGGCGCCTGCCGTGCGGTTCGATCGCACGCCCTGCGCCGCGCCGCGACCGGCGCCGATGATCGGCGCCGACAATGGCTTGCTGGCCGATCTGATCGCGCGCAAGCGGGGCGAACTGGCGGCGGCGGGCAAGCCGATCGACCGGCCGCTCGAAGGCATCAAGGTGGTGGACTTCTCGTCCTTCTTCGCGGTCGGCTTTGGCGGTCGGCTGTTGTCGGATCTGGGGGCTGATGTCATCAAGGTGGAGACGCCCGACGGCGACCAGATGCGGCCGTTGCCCGACTGTTTCGACGCGGCGCAGCGCGGCAAGCGCGATATCGTGCTGAACCTGAAGCAGCCCGAGGCGCTGGAGGCGGCGCTGAAGCTGGTGGCGCAGGCCGATGTCGTCACCCATAATCTGCGCCCCGGCAAGGCCGACAAGCTGGGCATCGGCTATGAGGCGCTGTCGAAGATCAATCCGCGCCTGCTCTATGTCTATCTGCCCGGTTATGGCTCCAAGGGGCCAAAGTCGCTGCTCAAGAGCTTTGCGCCTTTGGTATCGGGCTGGACCGGCCTGCTTTATGAAGGCGGCGGCGCGGGCAATCCGCCGACCCGGTCGGTGTTCGGCAATGAAGATTATAATAACGGCTTCCTGGGCGCGGCGGGCATATTGATGGGACTGGAGCGGCGCGCGATCAGCGGCGTCGGCGACTATATGGAGATACCCCAGCTCCATTCGAGCCTGTGGACCACGTCCGAGCATTTCCTGGATGCCGACAAGCAGGTCGTCTACGGCTTCCGCCTCGACAAGGATCAGGCGGGCTATAATGCGCTCGACCGGCTTTACCGCACCAGCGACGGCTGGATCTGCATAGCTTGCCGGCAGGATGATCGCTTCGCGGCGCTGGCGCAGGCGGTCGGTCAGGCCGGGCTGGTCGACGATCCGCGCTTTGCTTCGCCAAAGGAACGGTCGCTGCATGACGCGGCGCTGCTCGCGGCGCTGGAGCCCAGGTTTGTCGACAAGACGAGCGCGGAGGCCTTCGCCCTGCTCGATGCGGCGGGTGTACCGTGCGAGATACCGGCGGCGAAAAGCTGGGTGCGCGAGGCGCTGTGGCAGGACTGGGCAATGGCCAGCAATCGGGTGATCGAGAATTTCGATTCCATGTATGGCCATGTCCGCCAGTTCGGCAGCTTCATCCATCTGAGCGATACGCCGGGCCATGCGCGCAAGTCCGCGCCGCGACTGGGCGAGCATACGCGGCAGATATTGGCCGAGATCGGCTATGCGCCGGACGCGATCGACGCGCTGATCGACAGCGGCAAGGCGATGCAGGCGGCGGACGTGACCGGCCGTATCCAGTCGCGCGTCTCGGCCGCCTGAACCAACAACAGATAATCGGGAAGAGGAACCCAAAGGGTGCAGTTGAACCTTCGTTACGACATGAACCGGCCGGATTTCGGCGCGCCGCATCCCGTGCTCTACCGCACCGCGATCGAGCAGGCACAATGGGCCGACAAGCTGGGATTCACCCAGGTGTTCCTGGCCGAGCATCATGGCGCGGAGGGCGGCTATTGCCCGTCCTCCATGGTGCAGGCGGCGTCGATCCTGGGGGCGACGGACACTATCGTCGCGCACCTGTCGGCACTGGTCGTCACCATGCATGATCCGCTGCGGCTGGCTGAGGATCTGGCAGTGCTGGACAATATCGCGCCCGGCCGGGTGTGGCTGACCGCCGGCATGGGCTATCGCCCGCATGAGTTCGAGATGTTCGGCAAGGACATCACCAAGCGGCTGGCGATCATGAACGAGGCGATGGCCACGCTGAAGCAGGCCTGGACCGGCGAGCCGTTCGAGTTTCGCGAGCGCACCGTGCGGGTGACGCCGGCCCCGGCAACGCCGGGCGGGCCGAAAATCTACATGGGCGGGTCGACCGACAAGTCGGCGATCCGCGCGGCCAAGGGCGGCTATCAATATTTCCCCGGCCATCCCGACCTGTTCACCCTCTACAAGGAAGAGCGGGAAAAGGCCGGCTTCCCGCCGCCCGAGGAACTGCGCAAGCCGGCGGCGAGCTTCCTCTATGTTTCCGACGATCCGGACCGCGACTGGCCGCTGGTGGCGCCGCATGTCGCCTATGCGACCAACGCCTATGCCGAATGGGCCAAGGAGCGCGGCACCGGCCAGACACGCTATCAGCCCGCTGAAACGATCGAGGGGCTGAAGGCGATGCCGAACATCAAGGTGCTGACGCCCGACGAATGTTTTGAATATCTCAAGGGGCTGGGCCGGGGCACGGCCGTCACCTTCCACGCGCTGCTGGGCGGGCTGGACCCCGAAGTGTCGTGGCGCAGCCTGCGCCTGTTCGAGAAGGAAGTGCTGCCGCGCCTGCGCGCCGAGCCGGGCCTGCTGGAAAATCCGGGAGAATGAGCATGGAAGAACGCAATCGTCGGGGCACGCTGGCCGCCATGCTGGCGCTGCCGATCGGCATGGCCGCCGCCGCCGAGGCATCGGCCGCCGCGCCCAGGGGAAAGGCAAGCGGCATGGACATGGCCCAGCGGCTGGACATCATCGAGTCCAAGCAGGCGATCACCGAAACCCTCTATGCCTATGCGCGAGCCAATGACCGGGCGGATGAGGCGCTGCTGCGATCGCTGTTCTGGCCGGAATCGACGCACAAACATGGCAAGTTCGAGGGCAAGTCGTCGGATTTCGTCGGCTTCGCCTTCAAGATCGTGTCGACGCTGAAATATGCCTGTCACCACATCACCAACGTCTCGGTCGATGTGAAGGGGGACAAGGCCTTTTCCGAATGCTATTATTTCGCGCAGCATCGGCGCGACCGCAAGGAAGGCGGAGGCGAGGAGGATGTCTTTTTCCAGGGCCGCTATCTCGACGATCTGGAGCGGCGAAACGGAGTGTGGAAGATCATCCGTCGCCGGGGCCTGTCCGACTATACCTCGCCGCCCGAACCCGCGCAGACGCCCTATGCCGACTGGCCGGCCGGGCAGCATAGCGAGAAATATCCGAGCGACGATTATTACAAGATGCGCCAGCAGTTTCTGGGTAGCTGATCCGTGCGGGCGCTGATGTGCGAGGCGCATGGCGCGCCCGAGCAACTGGCGTTCCGCGACGTGCCCGTGCCCCAGCCGGGGCCGGGCGAGATCAGGCTGGCGGTGCGGGCGGCGAGCGTCAATTTCCCCGACGCGCTGATGATCCAGAATCTCTACCAGACCAAGCCGCCATTGCCGTTCATTCCCGGCGGCGAGGCGGCCGGGGTGGTGGACGCGATCGGCGAGGGCGTCAGCGGCTTTCGGATCGGTGACCGGGTGGCGGCGATCCCGTTTCAGGGTGCCTTTGCCGAGCAGGCGGTGGCGCCGGCTTTTCGCACCAGCATCATTCCCGACGCGATGGGCTTCGACGTCGCGGCCGGTTTCACCATGGTCTATGCGACGGCACTGCACGGGCTGCGCCAGCGTGGACGACTGCAGGAGGGCGAGACGCTGCTGGTGCTGGGCGCAGCGGGCGGCGTGGGACTGGCGGCGGTGGAGATCGGCAAGCGCATGGGCGCGCGGGTGATCGCGGCGGCCTCCAGCGCGGAGAAGCTGGATCTGGCGCGGGCGCATGGCGCGGACGAGACGGTCAATTATGCGCAGGTCGACATCAAGCAAGCGGTGAAGGCGCTGGCCGGGGAGCGCGGCGTCGATGTGATCTTCGATCCGGTTGGTGGCGATCTGGCCGAGCCGGCCTTCCGCACCATGGGCTGGGACGGGCGCTATCTGGTGGTCGGCTTTGCCGCCGGGACCATTCCCGCGATCCCATTGAACCTGCCGCTGGTGAAGACGGCGTCGATCGTCGGCGTGACATGGGGGATGCACAGCCGGCGCGAGCCGGACATCCATGCCGCTAATATGGCGCAGCTTTATGACTGGTATGAACGGGGCGGGCTGCGGCCGGCGATCGGCGCGCGGTTCGCCTTTGACGAGAGCCGGGCGGCGATCCGCTGGATCATGGATCGCAAGGCGCAGGGCAAGGTGGTGATCGAGATGGCCTGATCGGGTCATTACAGGGTCAGGCTCAGGTCATGGCCGCGAAGTTCACACCGTTGATCATCGAAAATCTGGGCGGTTTGCGGCGCAAACGCGCCGCCAAAGTCACGCCGACGCGACAGT
Organism: Sphingobium sp. MP9-4; assembly: GCF_005281675.1. Classification (NCBI taxonomy): domain Bacteria; kingdom Pseudomonadati; phylum Pseudomonadota; class Alphaproteobacteria; order Sphingomonadales; family Sphingobiaceae; genus Sphingobium; species Sphingobium sp. MP9-4. Next base: position 130,656 of record NZ_LUFI01000019.1, read on the forward strand.
CACGCGACAAACGGGTCATGCGTGCGCGTCGATGAGGCGACAGCGACGCGCCCCTTGGGTCATGCCTGGCATTGAAGCAGATCGGCTGGTCCATCGCAGAGTGTGGAGCAGAAAAGCGCGATGTAGGAAAGTGGCGATCAGGCCCGGTCAGTCGGCCAGTTGGCGAGCGGGGCGCCGGCGATGGCGGTGCGCGCCTGGACGATCATGCCCTTGCCGCGCGAGACCACATAGAGCGTGCGGCGATCCGGCCCGCCCCAGCAGAGATTGGTGGGCATCGCGATCTTTTCGCCGGCGGGATCATGCAGGATGTCGATCTGCCGACCCTGCGGCGTCAGCGCAACCAGCCGGTTGGAAAAGGGCAGGGTGATCCAGAGATTGTCGGCCATGTCGAAGGCGATGCCGTCGCAATAGCCCAGCGCCGCCTTTTCCTGCGGCGGCAGAGCCAGGATGGCCTTGACCGTCTGGTCGGGAACGACGGTGCCCAGTTGCGGGCCGAAATCCTGCGGGTCGGCAAGGGTGCCGTCGGCGTTGCGGCGCCAGCGGCGGATGCGGCCTTCGGCGGTCAGCGAGGCATAGAGATGGCGTTCGTCCCGGTCGAGGCAGAGGCCGTTGACCCCGCGCAGGTCGCGCGCGACGATCGCGGCGCTGCCGTCGGGCCGGACCATGTAGATGAAACCGGCCGGCGTGGTGGTGCCGATATTGGCGACCGGCCCCCAACTGCTGTGCGTGCAATAGATGCTGCCGTCCCGCGCGGTGGCGGGACCGTTGGAGGCGACGAGCTGGCGCCCCTCCAGTTCCGAGACGAGCGTTTCGACCGTGCCGGTTTCGAGGCTGATGCGCTGTAGCGGGCCGGGCTGCTGCTTGAGCAGGCCCATATTGGCGACGATCACGCGGCCCTGCGCATCGACGGCGACGCCATTGGCGGCGAGCGGGGCGCCGACCTGCCGCAGCGGCTGGCCCGGCGCCAGCACGCCGATCGCGCCGCCGCTGTTGGACAGGAACAGGCGGCCATCGGGCGCGCTGGCGACACCCTCGGCATGGTCGAGGCCGTCGATGACCAGGCTGAAATCGGCCGGGGTCAGGGGCGCCGGGGCCGTAGATGCGCGCGGCGTGCCGGCGCGGGTGCAGCCGGCGAG